>NZ_JBAMDC010000007.1:0-73369 GCF_036961605.1 Streptomyces sp. KLMMK | reverse complement strand
CCCCGGCCCAACTCCCGCCGGCCCCCGCCCCGGTGGTGAGGACGCCGCCCCGCCCCGCTCAGCCTCCCGCCCCGCCGAACACGGCGCCTGTTCCGAACCCGCCCACCAACCTGTGCGGACCCAGGAACCGTTGCCCCTCCTACCGGAAGGTCCTCCCGTCAGCGACCGAGAAGCAGCTCCGGGGCCTGTCGCTGGTGACCCTCACGCTGCTGCTCACCACCCCGGCCGTGCTGGCCGCGGCACTGCTGCGCCCGCGCTCGGCCAGCCGGCGCGGCCGGTAGGGGCCGGCGTCCCGGTCGCGCCGCACTCGTAGGTTCCGCCGCCCGGACGGCCGACCGGGCGGACGGCGGCAGGCGCAACCGCAGCCCGGGCCGGCGCCTCCGGCGGTCAGGAGAAGGAGATGTTGCCCCGTCCTGCGACCGTCCGCAGGCCGCGGGCCGCGCAGGCGGTCACGTCGGTGGTGGGCACCGCCCAGCCGCGTACGCGGCGGTGCTCCATTCGCCCCGAGACGACGTCGCCGCTGAGGAAGGTGTCCGCCGGGGTGTAGCCGCCACCGCCGCGCGCGGACGGCCTCAGGCGGGAGGTCCCGGCGGTCCGGCCGCGCTGGGCCCAGCCGTGGTACCAGGTGATGACGGCGGACCCCTCGGGGCGGGCCGCGGTGAGGCAGTTGGCCGTCGCCGAGCCCCGCAGGACCATCCGTCCGGACCGGATCCCGTACTGGCTGCCGTCCGCGGAGGTGCAGCGGTCGAGCAGGACCGTGCCCGTGGCCGACACCTGTTGCACGCGGCCGGTGACGGGCGGACGGAAGACGAGGGGGTCGCCGGGAGCGGTCTGCAGGGAGCAGGAGAGCGCGGTCCCGGCCTGGGCGGTACGGTCCGGGGCCGTCCCTGTCACGGCGGTCAGGGCGGGCACGGCCGGAGCCGTCCGCGCCGTGTCGCGTGCGGGGGCGGCCGCCGCCGGTGTGGTCCCGGGGCCGGCGGTCGTGCAGAGGGCGCCGAGCAGCAGGGCGGCCAGAGCCGCGTGGATCGTCGCAGTGCGCGGGCGTTGCGGACGACGTGGGCGGCGCGGACGGTGCGGACGGTGCGTGGTGGTCATGTGCGGATCTTCTTCCTCACGGTCTGTTTCTGCTGGGCCGGCACGGCACCCGTGGGTGCCGGCGGCACGAAGGCGGTGTGGAGTCCGAGGCGCCGGTGGAGGCGGCGCAGGGGCGCGGGCGCCCACCAGTTGGCGCGCCCGGCCAGCTGCATGAAGGCGGGCACGAGGACGCCGCGTACGACGGTCGCGTCCACGAGCACGGCGAGCGCGATGCCGCATCCGAACATCTTCAGCAGCACCACGTGCGAGGTCAGCAGCGGCAGCACGGCGATGGCGACGAGCAGCGACGCCGTGGTGATCACCCGGCCGGTGCGCGCGATGCCGTTGACGACGGCGGTGCGGCAATCGGCGCCGGCCAGGTACTCCTCCTGGATGCGGGCCAGGAGGAAGAGCTCGTAGTCCACCGAGACCCCGAAGGCGAAGCAGAACATCACCACCGGCATGGCCGTCTCCAGCTCGCCCGTCACCTCGAACGAGCCGAGGAGACCGCGCAGATGGCCGTCCTGGAAGACGTGCACCATGGCGCCGAAACTGGCGCACATGCTCAGCGAGGCCAGCACCACGGCCTTGAGCGGGATGAGCAGCGAGCCGGTGAAGAGGAACAGCAGGACCAGCACGCAGCCGATCAGCAGCGCCCCGATGAAGGGCAGGACGTGTGCCAGGGCCGTCTTGGTGTCCAGCACGCGCGCCGGACAGCCGGTGACCAGGTGCGGGCCCGGGGAGGGCAGCGCCCGCAGGGTCCGTACGAGGTCGGGGTCGCTCGCGGGCGGACCGGATCCCGTCACCGCGAGCCAGGTGCCGCCCATGGTGATCTGCAGCAGCGATCCGGGCGTCGGCCCTGCCACCTGCCGCCCGTGCGCGTACGTGCCCAGGCCCGTCACCACGCTCGCGACGTCGGGCCGTTCGGACAACTGCCGGGCGTAGGCGGTCACCGCGGCCTCCTGCTCGACGGCATCCGTGGCCGGCAGCAGAACGGTGACGGCGCGGTCCCAGGGGAGGGAGAAGTCGCGCTCGATGCCGGCGGCGACGGCGTGGGACTCCAGCTCGGCCGGCAGCACCCGGTAGTCGGTGACGCCGAAGCGGACGTGGGCGAACGGCAGCGCCGACGCGGCGAGCAGCAGCACACAGCAGCCGCCGGCCAGGACGGGCCGGCCGGTGGCGGCACGGGCGACCCGCCGCCACAGCGGGCTCTCCGCGGAACGTGCCCGGCGCCACCGGGCCAGCGGGTCGCCGCGGTCGATCCAGCGGCCGAGCAGGACCAGCAGCGCCGGCAGGACGACAGCCGTGGCGAGCCCGCAGCACAGCACGACCGCGATGCCCGCACAGGCCAGGGACCGCAGGAACGGCAGGGGGAACAGCAGCATGGGGGTCAGGCACACCGCGATGGTGCCGCTGGAGAAGAACACGGTGCGCCCCGCGGTGCGCATGGTGCGCAGTGTGGCGCCCCGGGTGCCCGGGGAGCCGTGGGCATCGTGCTCGTCGCCGCCTTCCCCGGAGGCGAGTTCCTGGCGGTAGCGGCTGACGAGAAGCAACCCGTAGTCGACCGCCACGCCGAAACCGAGCGCCGTGGCGACGTTCGTGGCGAGCGCGGACACGGGCATCACGCCGGCCAGCGCACTCAGCAGGGAATAGGCGCCGAGCACCGCGAACAACCCGGTCAGCACCGGCAGCAGGGCCGCGACCGGGGAACCGAAGGCCAGCAGCAGCGCCAGCGCGGTCAGCGGCACGCCGAGCAGTTCGGCCCGGAGCAGCTCCTGCCCGCTGACCTCGGTGGCTTGCGCCGAGACGTAGGAGATGCCGGTGGCCGACACCCGCAGCGGACCGTGTGCACCGGTGAAGCGCGGCACCAGCCGCGCGGCGGCCCGCGCCGTGGCCGCGTCGTCCCCCGCCAGGTCGGCCACGACGAGGGCGCTGCGCCCGTTCTTGCCCAGCAGCTCGGAGGCGCCCGTGTTCCAGTACGAGTAGACGCGCTCGACGCCCGGCTGCCGGGAGAGCCTTACGGTGAGGTCCAGGCCCGCGCGTGAGACGTCTTCCGAACCGGCGGGGGAGCGGGAGTCCGCGCGCAGCACCAGGTCCGGCAGGCCCGCGTGGAAGCGCTCGGCCAGGACGGCGTCGGCGCGAGCGGCCTCGGTCCCGGTGGCGAGATAGCCGCCGCCGCTGAACTGGGGGCGGGCTCCCAGCAGCCACAGCCCCAGCACCGCGCCCAGCAGGCCCGCCCCGGCCAGGACCCGCCAGGGACGGGAAACCACCCACCGCGTCATCATCTTCGTCCACCGTTCCATCCGTCGTGTCCCGGGTATACGGCGGCGGCCGGGCACCCCTGCGGGCGGCACGCCCGCGCTCACCCGAATGCACCCGGCAGGGCACGGATCGCCCGCCACGGGCGATCCATACGGGTGGTCGCAGGTAACCGTGTTGACGCTCGTGCGGTTGGGCGGTTACGGCCAGTACACAACCCCCTCCGTAGGACTCCCCTTGGGACACCCGTGAACAAGCACGCCGCACAGGCACAGCCGTCCGCGCCCGCCGCCGACTCCACCCACCCTGTGGGCGAGGGCCTGCCCCACCCGGACCGTCCCGTCGAACGGTGGTCCGTCAACGCCTCGGTACGGACGACCGAAGGCGAAGAGCACAGCCTGTCCGTGCAGTTCGTGTGCCGGCGGCCCGGCGCCGGGGGAGAGGCCGGAACCGCCGGGCCCGGCGGGGGAGCGGACCGGCCCGCCGGCCACACCGTCATCTGGTCCCACAGCGACCACGCCACCGGCGGTCGCACCACCGAGTCCTGGCTGGACGAGGCGGCCCTCGCCGAGGCACGCTCCGCCTTCGACGACACCTCGGCATGGGATCCCCACGTGCGCCGGGCCGTCCTCGACGCCCTGGCAGGAGGCAAACCGCTCCTGCCCGACCGGCTGCTGCACGCGCCCGTACGCCTCGCCGCGCGCCGGCTGGACCTGGACTTCGGCGGCGTCGCCACCCTCACCCGGCACCCGGACGGTTCGTACCGGCTGACCGTGACCGGCGACGCCGGGGGCTTCGCGCTGACCCTCACCCCGGGCAAGCCGCCCCTGCGGCTGCGCGATGGCGGCGAAACGGCACCACCCGGGGCCCCGTCCTCGTCGTGTCTGCCGCGCATGACCGCCGAAGGCACCGTGTCCGCCTCCGGCCGCGACCCGGTACGCGTCACGGGTGAGGCATGGCTGGAGCACTCCTACGGCACCTGCCCGGAGGGCGCGCACCGCCCCGGCGGCGCGGAGACCGCCTGGATGCGGGTTCAGGTGCAGCTGGACAACGGCTGGGACGTGGCGCTCCTGCGCACCAGCCTCGTCGAGGAGACCACCGACCCCGAGCCGTTGCCGTCCGCACGGCAGCCCCTCGGCGAAGGGGATCCGGACCCGTCGGACACGCCGCACACAGCGGCCCTGCCGGGCCTGCCGGAGGCGGTGGACGCGCCGGTTCTCCAGGAGCTGCCCGACCGGCCCATGGCCACCCATACGACGCGAGCACAGCACACGGTATGCGCCGTTTCCGGACCCGACGGACACGGTCGGCAGGCAACTGCGGAGCTGTGGACCACGCGCCGCTGGGACTCCTCGGTCACCATGAACTCCTACCCCGTCGCCACCCGGTTGAGGATCCCCGGGACGGGCCTCGACGTGCGGCTCATCGCGTCCCCCTCCGCGCAGGAAGTCTCGTCGATGTGCCTGGGCCGCGCCTTCTGGCACGGCTGGTGCCGGGTGGAGGGCACGATGGGCGGGCAGCCTGTCGGCGGCCACGCGCGCGTGGAGTTCGTTCCGCCCAACACCATCGGTGACCTCGAAGACTTCATGCGCCGCATCGGCCGGATCACGCGGGCGGAAGTGCGCCGGTTCTACCCCGACACCGCCGACCCCCGGGCGCTGGGCGCCCTGGCCGGCCTCGAAGACCATGCCCCGCTCGACGAGGCTTCGTCCCGCGAGGTGTACGCCGGGCTCGTCCTGCCCGTACGCCACCTCACCGACCTGGGCGGGAAGCCGTGGCGCTCGTTCGCCTCCGCCTGCGTCATGGCCCTCTTCTGCGAGGCCGGGGACCGCTACCGCCCCTTGATGGCCGTCGCCGAGCTGCTGCACACCGGATCCCTGATCGTCGACGACGTGGAGGACGCCTCTCCGATGCGCCGCGGCGGCCCCACCGTCCACGAGGTCTTCGGCGCACCGACCGCCATCAACGCGGGCACGGCCGCCTACTTCGTCTTCGACCGGGTGGCGGACGACGTCCTGCCCGACGACCCCGCGCTGCGCCTGCGCGTGCACCGGGCATACCTGCGCGCCCTGCGCGCCGGCCACGCCGGACAGGCCCTCGACATCGCCGGGCACGAGCAGGCCATGGACACCGCCGTGGCCACCGGGGACGCCTCGGTGCTGCTGCAGCGGCTGCACTCCACCCACCGGCTGAAGTCCGGCCTGCCGGTCCGTATGTTCGCCGAGGCCAGCGCCCTGCTGAGCGGCGCCGGGGAAGCGGAGACCGCCGCCGTCGGCGCGTACTTCGAGGCCCTCGGCGTGGCCTACCAGATCAGCGACGACGTCGCGGACCTGCGCGGCATCGGCACCGTCAGACACGGCGGCCGCCGCCGCGCGGCCAAGCGCGTGGCCGAGGACCTGCTCAACGGCAAGGTCACGGTGCCGCTCGCCCACGCCGTGCCCCTGCTGCCCGCCGACCGGCTGCGCGCCGTGTGGGAGTCCGTGCGCGGCGGCCGCGCCACTCCGCGGACGGCGGAAGCCGTCGCCGCCGTCCTCACCGAGTGCGGCGCGGTGGACGCCGCCCGCGCCCAGGCCCGGGCCCTCCTCGAAGAGGCCTGGCCGGCCCTCGACCGCGCCCTGCCGCCGACGATGCCCAAGGCGATCCTGCGCGGCCTGGGCTGGTACGCGGCCGAACGCGAGGACGACGTCCCCGACCCGTCCGCGGACGGCCGGCCCCCGGCCCCGCGCAAGCCGCTGCACTTCAGCGGCGACCGGGTCTGACGAGAGGTCCGGCGAGGTCAGACATGTGCGGCCGTTACGTCTCCACCCGCAGTCCCCAGGACCTGGCCGGACTGTTCTCCGTCACCCAGTGGGACCCGGAAGCCCTCCTGGAACCGAGCTGGAACGTCGCCCCGACCGACGACGTGTGGGCCGTGCTGGAGCGCGCCGATCGTGAGAGCGGCGCCATCGAGCGGCAACTGAGGGCGCTGCGGTGGGGCCTGGTGCCGTCCTGGGCGAAGAGCCTGAGCACCGGCGCGAAGATGATCAATGCCAGGGTGGAGACGGTGCACGAGAAGCCCGCCTACCGCCGCGCCTTCGCCAAGCACCGCTGCCTGCTCCCGGCCGACGGCTTCTACGAATGGGAAGCCGTCGCCGCTACCCCCACCGCGAAGGCCTACAAGCAGCCGTACTTCATCAGCCCCGCGGACGGTCAGGTGATGGCGCTGGCGGGGCTGTACGAGTTCTGGCGCGATCCGGCGACCGGAGACGACGGCCCGGCGGAATGGTGGACCACCTGCAGCATCATCACCACCGAAGCCACGGACACCGCCGGCCGCATCCACCCCCGCATGCCGCTGGCCATCACGCCGGCCGACTACGACACCTGGCTCGACCCCACCCACCAGGACCCCGAAGAGCTCCGCGCACTCCTGACCACTCCCGCGGGCGGCGACCTCGGCGCCCGCCCGGTGTCGACCGCGGTCAACGATGTCCGCAACAACGGCCCCCACTTGCTGGACGACGCCCCCGGCGCGGACGGGTAGCCACCGGCTCGGCGACCGGCACGTGATCACCATGGACATCGACCAGGGCATCGTCGGGCAGGGCCGGTAAATGAGGTGATCGTCAGGGGTCCGTCGAGCAGACTTGCGCCGTGCAGCAGGGCGACGAGCAGCATGACGAAGCGGGCTTCCGGGCGGCACCCCGCCCCCTCGGCATCGGCGCCCGGGGCCGGAAGGTCCTGACCTTCGCACCGGGCGAGGTGGTCTGGCCGGGTCGGTTCGCCCTGCTGGAGGCGCCGCGGCGGCTGGCCCGGGTAGCGCGCCTGGGACGCGGCCGGCCCCGGTTCGCGGCTGTGGGACGTCGCTTACGCCGCACACGGCTTCATCCCGCTGTCCGCGGACACCGCCTACATCGAGGAGCGTGAAGACCAGTGGCTGCGTGCCCTGCTCACCGGCGAGGGCTGAACCACGACGGGACGATCGCCCGCGAAGGCGCCCCGGACCGGGTGCCGGCAGCGTTCGCCCCCGTCGTCGACGCCGCGCGCGCCCACCTCGCCGGGACGTACGGCCGCGGGCGGCTGCACAGCGCCTACCTCTACGGCAGCATTCCCCGCGGCACCGCCACCCCCGGACGCTCCGACCTCGACCTCCTGCTCGCCCTCCACGACGAGCCCACCGACGCCGACCGCGCCGCCGCGAAGCGGATCGAGGCCGCGCTCGACCGTGCCTTTCCTCAGATCGACGGTGCGGGCATCCTGCTGTTCGGCGTGCGCACCCTGCTGAGCGACCTCGAACGCCACGATCTCGGCTTCTTCGTCGCCTGCCTGTGCACCCCTCTGCTCGGCCCTGACCTCGCCGGAGAACTGCCCCGCTACCGCCCCACTTCCCTGCTCGCCCGCGAAACCAACGGCGACCTCGCCCTCGCCCTCCCCCGCTGGCGCACGCGGGCCGCCGAGGCCGCCACGGACACCGAACGCAGGGCCCTCGCCCGCGGCGTCGCGCGGCGTCTCGTACGCACCGGATTCACCCTGATCATGCCTCGCTGGGGCGGCTGGACCAGCGACCTCGGCGAGTCCGCTGAGCTCTTCGGCCGCTACTACCCCGAGCGGGCCGGGCAGATGCGCACCGCCGCGGCCACCGGCCGTACGCCGTCGGCCGATCCGGCGGTGCTCGGCATGCTCGGCATGCTCACCGACGACCTGGGTCCCTGGCTCGCCGCCCGGTACACAGCCGTGCACGGGGAGAAGGCTCCGCGCCCGTGAAACGGCGTCACCGCTGACAGCAGCGTCACTGCTGCAACAGCGTCACTGCTCCAACGGCATCGCCGTTACGGAGACGGCCGTTCGAATCCGGGGCGGTCCGCCCGGCAGATCAGGCTGGTGGCGGTGGAGACGGGAGCGCCCGGGCGGGTGACGTAGGGGAGGGTGCGGTAGTCGACACGGGCCTGCGACGGAGTGAGCGTGATGACGACGTAGCCGCGGCGCTTGGCGTAGTACGCCATGTGCGGGTTGACGGCGAGGAGGCTCTCCCAGTCCTCGGGTTTCTCAAGTCCGTCGGCTCCGCTGGAGATGGACGTGCCGAGGATCTCCACGCCGCGCGTGGGGGAGGAGAGGTTGTCGAAGTCTTCCTTGATGTCCATGGCGAGGTGGATGTGGGAGTCACCGGAGAGCACCATGAGGTTGGTGATCCGCGCGGTACGCGCGGCATCGAGGAGCCGCTTGCGGGCCGCCGGGTAACCGTCCCAGGCGTCCATGGACAAGGGGGAATTCTGGGCCCTCAGCCGGCGCCGGGAGAAGGCGACCTGCTGGGGCAGGACGTTCCAGACGGCCGACGAGCTGCGGAATCCGTTGGACAGCCACTGCTCCTGCGCGGGGCCGAGGAGGGTGCGGGAGGGGTCTTCGGAATCGGGGCCGGGCTGCTTCCAGCCGTCCCCGTAGGCCTGGTCCGAGCGGTACTGCCGCGTGTCCAGGATGTCGAACTGCGCGAGCCTGCCGTAGCGGAGACGGCGGAAGAGCCGCATGTCCGGCCCCGTGGGGTGCGGGAGGCGCAGGGGCATGTTCTCCCAGTACGCACGGTAGGCCGCGGCCCGGCGCAGCAGGAACGCGTCGGTCGGGTCGTTGTCCTGCGACACGTGCGCCGCGTAGTTGTTCTCCACCTCGTGGTCGTCCCAGGTGACGCACCAGGGATGGGCGGCGTGCGCGGCCTGCAGGTCGGGGTCGGACTTGCCCAGGGCGTAGCGCAGCCGGTAGTCCTGCAACGTCACGGTCTCGTGCGCGAAGACGTCGGGGAGCCTGCCGCCCTCCGGGAGCTGCCGGTCCCCGGCTCGGGCGTCGATGGCGTTCTCGTAGATGTAGTCGCCGAGGAAGAAGACGACGTCGAGGTCCTCGCGGGCCAGGTGCGACAGCGCGGTGTAGTAGCCCTCGTCGTACTGCTGACACGAGGCCACGCCCAGGCGCAGCTGCCCGGGAGAGCTTCCGGCAGCGGGAGCGGTACGGGTCCGGCCGGCGCGGCTCACCCAGGAGCCGGCCCGGAAGCGGTACCAGTAGGTGCGCCCTGCCTTGAGACCCCGGGCGTCGGCGTGCACGCTGTATCCGAACTCGGCGTCGGCGGCGGCCTGTCCCCGGCGTACGACGCGCGAGAACCGTTCGTCCTCCGACACTTCCCAGCTCACGGGGATCACCCCCGTGGCGGGCAGCCCGCCGTCCGGCTCCCACGGGCGCGGCGCCAGCCGCGTCCACAGCACCACGGCGTCCGGCAAGGGGTCGCCCGAGGCGACGCCGAGGGTGAACGGATCGTCGCCGAGGGCGCGATCGCCCAGTTCTCCGGCTCTTGCGCGGCCGGGCTCGGACGAGAACGCCAGCACGGTCGCGGCGGCCGTCAGCGTGAGGAATCTTCGTCTGAGGTACGAGACCGATGCGGTGCCGGGCCGGTCATGGCCCTGATGACCCGTCATGACGTGACGTCTCCCTCCAGGATCGCTGGTCACTCCTGCAGAAGGGATACCCAGGAGGAAGCGCCGTCTCCCGCGACAGGACGGCGTGCCGGCGTATCCGCCGCCACCTCAACCCCGGGGCGAGCCGGGCCGGATCCCGAGTCGAGCCGGGGTGGACCCTGAGGCGAGCCGGGCCGGACCCCGACCCGGCGTCGGGGGGACCTGTAGGGGGAGGGCGCGCCGGTGATCATTCTTGATCATGATCACGGGCAGGGGCCAGGCTCCGTACGGTGAGGGCATCACCGCACGACGGAAGGAACCCCACCATGCGCCGCCCGACAGCCGCAGTCTCCGCCCTGCTCGCCGCGACCGCCCTCGTCTCCGCGGCGGTCCCGGCCGCCGCCGCGCCCGCCGGTGAGCGCGGGACGGACCGGGACACCGCACGCGCAGCCGCTGCACCGGCGGTTGAGGGCAAGGGCCCCGCGCTGCAGCGGACCCTGGACGGCATCGTCGCCGAGGGGGTGCCCGGCGCGATCGCCGAGGTGCGCGAGGGTGACCGCGTCTGGAAGGCGAGCAGCGGCACCGCCGACCTGCGGGACGGACGACGGGCGAAGCCCGGGGACCGGTTCCGGGCCGGGAGCGTGACCAAGACCTTCGTCGCCACGGTCGTGCTGCAGCTCGCCGACGAGGGCAGGCTCGGCCTGGACGACCCCATCGGCCGCCACCTGCCCGGCCTCGTCCCCGACGGGGACGACGGCGCGCCCGTCACCGTACGCCAACTGCTCGGCCACACCAGCGGGATCCCCAACTACACCGACGTCCTCCGCCGCGGTGACGACCCCATACGCAAGCTCCAGAACTCCCGCCACACCCCCCGGGAGCTCGTCGAGCTCGCACTGCAGGAGCCGCGTCCGTTCAACCCCGGGCAGCCGGGTAAGTGGGCCTACTCCAACACCAATTACGTCCTCCTCGCCATGCTGATCGAGAAGGCCACCGGCCGCACGCTCGACCAGGAGATCGACCGCCGCATCGTGCGCCCCCTCCACCTCACCGACACCACCGTCCCCACCTCCTCGCGTCTGCCGGGCCGCCATCTGAACGGTTACGAGCGACTGCCCGGAGAGACCGCGCCGGCCGACTTCACCGACTTCACCGACTTCACCCCCACGGCCTTCTGGGGCCCCGGCAACATCGTCTCCACCACCGCCGACCTGAACCGCTTCTACCGCGCGCTCGCCGGTGGCAAGCTGCTTCCGTCCCATCTGTGGCAGGAGATGCGGACGTTCAGGGAGACCGATCGCGGACCCGAGCGGACGTACGGTCTGGGCCTGGAGAGCCGGGCCGCGTACTGCCCCGGTGAGAAGCCCGTATGGGGCCACACCGGCAGCGTCCCCGGCTACAGCACCTTCAGCTTCATCTCGACCGACGGCAAGCGGCAGATCACCCTTGCCGTCAACACCAGCCTCACCATGCCGGAGCAGGCCGGCACGGCCGCCCTGAAGGCGTTCACTACGGCCTTGTGCGCGAAGTGAGCACTGCGGCCCGGCGTCGGGACCGTCACTCTTCCTCGCGGTGGCTTTCCGGCTCGCAGATCGATTCCGACCAGTCCACGCCGAGCGTCCCGGCCAGGCGTTCCAGCGCGTGCTCGGTGCGTCCGTACGCGACGAGCTCGGAGTCGCCGTATCCGGTGTCGTGGGCCACGATGACGTCCGGGCCGCCGAAGAACTCGGTACGGGCCCCCAGTTCACGCCACGGCAGCAGCCCCATCGGGCGCAGTTTCTCCCGCAGCCGGGCCAGGACCTCCGGGGCGATGGTGCCCTCCTCGACGGTCCAGCCGTAGTGGGCGGGCAGGCGCGTGACGGCCAGCAGGAGGAAGAACTCCGAGAGCGAGCGGCTCTGCAGCACCCATGCCTCCTGCCCCTCGTCGTCCTGGGCGGAGACCAGCACCGGCGGATCGGCGAGGTGGCTGCGGGCCGCGGGGTAGCCCCACTCGTTGCAGTACTGGTCCTCGGCCATGAACACGCAGACCCGCAGATCCTCGGACGGGCCGGTGAAGGGGTTCTCCGGGGGCAGGCCGCCGGCGACGCCGTAGCCGGTGGGGTCGGGGCGAACGGTGGGCGGCCACACCGGGTTGGTCCAGTACAGGCGCCACCGGTCCGCGAAGGAGTTGAACGGCAGCTCCCACCACTCGCCCAGCGCGGCGGGTATCGCGAGCGAGGGGTCGACGTCGTCGGGCTCGTCGTCCTCCGGGGTGACGGAGGACGCGGCATCCGCACCGGCCTTCAGGCCGGACACGTACGTCTTGTGGGCATCGGGTTCCTCCCGCTCCCACCGCTCACCACCGGTGGGCTCGTAACCCCAGCCCTCCTGGAACCTGCGGAGCAGCTTCCACCGCACATCAGCGTCTGCGGGGGCCGCAGGGTTGGCAGTCCCCGCGGTACCGCCCTCGGCCGCACTGCGCGCCTGCCGCAGCCACTCGTGGAATTGCCCGTAGTCGATCTCTGTCACGCGGGTGATCCTAAAGCGCGGGAATCAAGGCCGGAGAGCCCGACCGCGGCCCGCGTCGGCGGGGCGAACCCACGCTGTCCCGCCGGGCTGTCGGGCTGTCGGACGCCAGCGCTGCGGCCGCGTCCCCGGCCGTGGCGTGGGCCCGGCTCGGCAGACTCCTGGCCCGGGCCGCCCGCATCGACTCGCGTTGCGGCGGCCGTCGCCCGGAAGTCATAAGGAGACGTGGAGCACAGGAGCGTCGTGCTACCCCTGTGGAGGAGGCTCCGGGAATATGCCTACGCCCCGTCCCACCCCGATGCGCGGCGCCCCCTCCCGGTACCCGTCGTGCCGGAAGGGAAACCTCATGCGCAGCGCACAGCCCGCACGCCGGCAAGGCACTGCATCAGGGAACACCCCGATGACTGGAGGGCCATGGAACCGATGTTACGAGGCGGGGTAAGCAGCCGGTTCGCCGATACGATCAAGGCGAACATCAAGCACTGCACCCGGGAGTACAGGCGGCGCGAGGAAGCAGGCGTCGAACGTCTGGGCGGGGCCGCGAGCGCGTCGCGGCGCGGCACTGTGGAGATCCGCGCGGTAGGTACGCTGACGGGGTCGCCGCGGGAGTTTCCCGAGCCGGACGGGCCCGGGGCCGCCCGGCTCGACGGGCTCGAACAAGCGCTGGCCACCATCGGAGAAACGTTCCCTTGCCTGGGTACCGACGTCGAGATGTGCCGGCTGGCGGGCAGGATGCTGGAGGGTGCCTGGCGCGAGCGGGCGTCGCCCGGCCCGCTTTCCGCGGCAGGCGCCGGACTCCGGACGCAGCACACGCCCTGCTCGTGCGTCCTCTGCTCCCACCTCCCGGAGCCGCCTCGCCGTCATCTGCGCGACTACGCCTGGCGCCGTAGCGACGGCCTGCCGCTCGCCGTGAAGACATGGCCCTACCGGAGGGAGTTCGACTGCGTCCTGACCGGAGGCTGGGTGTGGAACCGGGCCCTGCAGGATGCCGAAACGGGCCTCGGCATGCGGCACCGCTACGAGGACGACATCCTCACCTTCCCCGAGTACAAGCGGGCCGGCATGACGATGGACATCGCCGGCACGGCCCGGTCCGTCGAGGAGGGGCTGGCGGAGGACTTCAGCATCAACGGAGCCCGGGCACTGGTCAGCGGGCTCTTCACCGAATACAAGCGCTGCGTGGACGAGTACTGGATCGGCCGCCACCGGGCGGGTTCGGTCTCGCTCCCGCAGTCCACGCCGCTGGACATGACCACGTACACCATGCTCCAGACCATGGACTGCCTCTGGTGGCACGTACCGCCTGACGACCAGCTCTGGCTGGAGGAGAACCTCACCACCCTGGTCCTCTCGCGCGTCGTGGACGACATGGTGGACGTCAGGGCCGACTCCGTCACCGGTGAGATCAACAACTTCTGGCTCGCCTCCATGCCCCTGCACGACAAGGCGGTCCTGGCGGCGTGCGTCATCGCCCTCAACAAGTACCAGTGCATGCCGGAAGCCCTCGGAGTGCTCTGGAACGTCGAGCTGGTCGGGAACACGGCCGTGTGGATGGCCCTGAACGGCCGCCACGCCCTGTGGTTCGACGGGATCACCGGCGGCCGCATGCCCGCGGCGGAGGACTGCGTGCTCTGCCGGCTCCAGCCGAACCCCTGCACCGGGCTGCTCACCTCGGGCGTGACCCTGCGGGTGGGCGAGCGGTTCGGTGTCCGGCAGCTCGGCCCGCGGGCGACGGAACTCTCGGCCCGCTGCCGGAGCGTCCACCCCGAGGCGTGGGAGACGTTCCATGCCGAACTCGGGGCGTTCGAGGCCCTGCACGGCGAATGGCACGGCGACACGGACACCACCTGGGAGATCCTGCGCCGCACCTACGTGGCGGGCGTGCTCGCCTGCCTCGCGGACGGCGAGGGCGCGCGGGACGTCCAGGACGCCTCGGGGCCCCTGGGGGCGGACTTGTTCCACACCCTGAGCCTGGGCGGAGCGCCGGGCTGGCGGGAGAACACCGCGCTCCTCGTCTACATGTTCGGGTGTGCGCACCCGCACTTCTTGTGGAACACGCTCGGCCATGCGTGCACCTCGATGGGCGGTGACTGGCTGGACGGCTGAGGGAGCAATGCGGGTACGACCGGGGCGGGTTGGACCTGCCCCCCAAGGGGCCGCGCTCTTAAGGGCGCGGCCCCCCGGCGCGGTGGTCGGACGGGCTGATGCCGCGTACGCGTTTGAAGGCCGCGCTGAACGCGAAGCCGTCCGCGTACCCGACCTCCTTGGCCACTGCCGTGACCGTGGCTCCGGGCGTGCGCAGCCGGTCGGCGGCCAGGGTCATGCGCCAGTCGGTGAGGTAGGTCAGGGGAGGCCTGCCGACGAGGGCCGAGAAGCGGCGGGCGAACGCGGTACGGGACATGCCCGCCTCGTCCGCGAGCGAGGCGACCGTCCAGGGACGGGCCGGCTCCTCGTGCAGCCTGCGCAGGACGTGCCCGATGCCGGGGTCGGCGAGGGCCCGGTAGCCGGGGGGCGGGGTGGCGCCCGGGTGAGCGAACCACGTGCGCAGGGCCCGTACGAGCAGCAGGTCCAGGAAGCGGTCCAGGACGACCTGCTGGCCCGGCTCGTCGTGCTCGACCTCGGCGGTGATCAGGTCGAGGAGTGCGGACAGCCCCGTATCCGGGCGCACGATCGCGACCGGGGGCAGGGCGTCGAGCAGCGGCCGGCTCAGGTCGCCCCCGACCCTGTATCCGGCGGTGACCAGGAGGTCGGTCCCGCTGTCCGCCGCGTCGCCGACGGTGCGGCCGGTCACCCGCCAATTGCGCCCCGGATCTGCCGGATCCCCTGCCGGATTTCCTGTTGGATCCACCGGGTCGCCGACGAGGGTGCAGCGGTCGTCACCGTCGACGAGTACGCGCGGCCTGCTGTCCGGCCGGTCCGCCACCGTGTAGGGCGTGCGCGCCTGCACGAGGGCGATGCCGCCCCGCGGCAGCTCGACCGGGTCGCCCGCGTCGGGCACGAGCCACGCGTCACCGCGCAGCATCGCGCTGAGCGTGAGCGGCGCGGGCTCCGTGAACCGCATCCCCCAGGGCGGGACGCTCACCGTGCTGCAGAACACCGCCCCGCGTGCCCTGACCCCGGAGAGATAGTCGTCAAGAAGATCCACACCGGAACGATACGAGGCGGAACGATACGAGGCGGTACGAGACGAGAGGGACCGAGGTCGCTGGAACGATCACGCATGGATCCGGTCGTATCAACCATGGAGCGTTCCGTTCAGCCCGTATTGACTGACGGACATGACACAGATTCTCGTGCTCGGCGCCACCGGCAAGACCGGCAGCCGCGTCGTCCCCCGCCTCAAGGCCCTCGGTCACACCGTCCGTTCCGCTTCCCGCTCGTCGGCACTCCGTTTCGACTGGACCGACCGGTCCACCTGGGACGCGGCCCTGGCCGGCGCGGAGTCCGTGTACTTCGTCCCGACCGAAACGCTCGGCCTGCCCGAGCGCGCCGAGCTGGTGGACCGCGCGAAGGCAGCCGGCGTCCGCCGCATCGTCCAGCTGTCGGTGCGCGGCCTCGACGCCGACGGCGGTGTACCGGAGACGGAGGCCGCGGTCCGGGAGTCGGGGCTCGAGTGGACGATGCTGCGCCCCTGCTGGTTCTCGCAGGACTTCGCCGCCCCGGACTTCTTCCTGCCGTCGGTCCTCGCCGGCGCGCTCACGACCCCCGCCGGGGACGGACGCGAACCGTTCATCGACGTGGAGGACATCGCTGATGTGGCGGTGGCCGCCCTCACCGGCGACGGCCACGCGGAGAAGGCCTACGACCTGTCCGGACCCCGGGCACTCACCTTCGGCGAGGCCCTCGCCGTCATCGGCGACGCCGTGGGACGCGAGTTGCGCCACCGCCACCAGAACCCGGACGCCTACGTCGCCGCCCAGGTCGCGGCCGGCCTCCCCGTCGCCGACGCCGAAGCCATCGCCTCCTTCCTGGACGGCATACGCCGGGGCGAGGACGACTACGTCAGCACCGGTGTGCAGGAGGCCCTCGGCCGCGCTCCGCGGTCCTTCGAGGAGTACGTGAGGGCGACAGCACCGACGGGCGTGTGGAACGCCTGATCACACGGACGGACCGTGACCGGCTCCCTCGCATACGGCGAGGAGCCGGTCCGCCGGTCCGCCGGTCCGCCGGTCCGCCGTACGGCGACGCCGCCCGCCCCGTGCCCGCCCCCTGCCCCGCCCCGCGCCGGTTTGTATTCTCGGGCAGGCGATCTCATCGACAGGCAGTCGACGACCGGCACCCGCGAGAGGAAACACCATGACCACCGAGCTGAGCCCCGACGCCCTGACCGGGCTCCTCGACCAGGCCCGCCGGGACTACCAGGACCTCGCGGGACGAGGCCTGTCGCTCGACCTCACCCGGGGCAAGCCGGCCCCCGAGCAGCTCGACCTCTCCGAGGACCTGCTGAGCCTGCCCGGCGGGCGCCACACCTCCGCCGACGGCACGGACGTGCGCAACTACGGCGGGCTCCAGGGGCTGCCCGAGCTCCGGGAGATCTTCGCCGGGGCGCTCCAGGTGCCGGCCGCCCAGCTCCTCGCGGCCGGGAACTCCAGCCTTGAGCTGATGCACGACTGCCTGGTGCACGCCCTGCTGAGCGTGCTGCCGGGCGCCGAGTCGCGCTGGGTGGAGCAGGAGCGGATCGCGTTCCTGTGCCCGGTCCCCGGCTACGACCGGCACTTCGCGCTCTGCGAGCGGTTCGGGATCGACATGATCCCGGTGCCGATGACCGCCGAGGGCCCGGACATGGACGTCGTCGAGCGGCTCGTCGCCGAGGACCCGGCGGTCAAGGGCATCTGGTGCGTACCGAAGTACAGCAACCCCGACGGCGTCTGCTACAGCGGCACGACCGTGGCACGGCTGGCCTCGATGACCACCGCCGCGCCCGACTTCCGGATCTTCTGGGACAACGCCTACGCCGTCCACCACCTCACCGACGAGCCCGTCGGGATTGCCGACCTGCTCGCCGCCTGCGCCGAGGCCGGGAACCCGGACCGGACGTTCGTGTTCGGCTCCACCTCGAAGATCACCGCGGCGGGCGCGGGCGTCGCCTTCTTCGGCTCGTCGCCCGCGAACGTGCAGTGGCTGCTCGGCAACAACGCCAAGCGGTCGATCGGCCCCGACAAGGTTAACCAGCTGCGCCACGTGATGTTCCTGCAGGACGCCGAAGGTCTGCAGGCCCACATGGAGCGCCAGCGCGCCCTGCTGCAGCCCAAGTTCGAGGCGGTCGCGCGGATCCTGGACGCCGAGCTCGGCGGCACCGGCCTTGCGACCTGGACCTCGCCCAAGGGCGGCTACTTCGTGACCCTCGAAGTGCAGGACGGCTGCGCCAAGGAGGTCGTACGCCGTGCCGCCGAGGCGGGCATCGTGCTCACCCCGGCCGGCGCCACGCACCCCTACGGCGACGACCCGCGCGACGCTGTCATCCGTATCGCACCCAGCTACCCCGGCCTCGCCGAGTTGGAGCAGGCTATCGCCGGCCTCACCGTCTGCGTCCGGCTCGTGGGGTACGAGCAGCGCGTCCGCTAGCGTCCGCCAGCGGGCGCAGGCCGGGTGCCTCGCCCCGTCGACCCGTACCGGAGCCGCCCGCCTCGCCGCGGGCGGCCCGGTCCGGTCCGGCTCAGCACAGACGGGCCGTGGCACGCGTAAGCGTTGCGGCACCCTTGCGCCGGGCCGTCCGCGTGTAGTCGGCTGAGGCCCATGAGGCAGAGAAGCGTCGCCACGCTCATTGCCGTCGTGGCCATGGGCTCCCTTTTCACAGGCCTGCCAGGCGTACCGGGCTTGCCAGGCGCACCGATTCCAGGCGCGCGAGCCGCCGAATCCGGCGCCGGCGGCCCGGCGTCGCCGACCGGTGCGCACCATCCGCCGGGGCCGGGCGTCGATCTCGACACGGTGACGATCCCGCAGTTGCAGGCTCGTATGGCGGACGGATCGCTGACTGCGGCGGCCCTGACCGCCGCCTACCTGCGGCGGATCGAGACCGTCGATCCCAAGATCAATGCGGTGCTGCGCACCGACCCGACCGCCCTGCGGCAGGCGGCCGCCAGTGACGCCAGGCGCCGGAACGGCGGCGTCCGGGGCCCGCTCGACGGCATTCCCGTCCTGCTCAAGGACAACGTGAACACCCGCGATATGCCGACGACGGCCGGTTCGCTGGCGCTGGCCGGGAGCCCGCCCCGCACGGACGCGGCCCTGGTGACGCGCCTGCGCGAGGCGGGGGCGGTGATCCTCGGGAAGACCAACCTGTCCGAGTGGGCGAACTTCCGTGCCACGAGGCCGACATCGGGCTGGTCGGCGGTGGGCGGGCAGACCAGCAACCCCTACGTCCTGGACAGGAATCCGTGCGGGTCGTCCGCCGGTTCGGCGGCCGCGCTCGCCGCGTCGTTGGCGCAGGTGGCGATCGGCACCGAGACGGACGGCTCCATCGTGTGCCCGGCCGGGATGAACGGGGTCGTCGGCCACAAGCCCAGCCTCGGGCTGGTCAGCGGGGACGGTGTGGTGCCGATCTCCGCCGAGCAGGACACCGCGGGGCCCATGGCGCGCAACGTCATCGATGCGGCGCTCACCCTTGCGGTGCTCCGCGGCGACGGCACCACGCGCCCCGGCGCCCACGGCGTGCCCGATGCTCTCGGCGGCCTTCCCCTCCCGGACGAGCTGAGGCACCCGCGGCCCGGCAGCCTGCGCGGCAAACGGATCGGCCTGTGGCGGCTGTCCTCGCTCGGGCCGGAGGTGGATGCCTTGATGACCCGTACGGCGGACGAACTCCGCAGCGCGGGGGCCGAGGTCGTGCCGGTGACGCCCCCGTACCAGGAGCGACTCGCCCAGCTCGAGTTCCCGGCGCTGCTGAGCGAGTTCCACCGGGACATCGACGCCTACCTCGTCACACGCAACGGGCCCCGCAACCTCGCCGAGCTGATCGAGTTCAACCGCACCCACCCCGCGGAGCGGACGTGCTTCGCCGGCCAGGAGCTCTTCGAGCAGGCCCTCGCCGCGCCCCCCACCACCGATCCGGGGTACCGGGCCATGCGCGCCGAGCTGAAGGACCTTTCCCGGCGTTCCCTGGACGAGACCATGGCCGCCCACCGGCTGGACGCCATCGCCGCGCCGACGAACCCGCCCGCCTGGACGACCGACTGCGGGCGCGGCGACAACGATGTGATCCCCTCCTCCACCCCCGCGGCCGTCGCCGGGTACCCGTCGCTGTCGGTGCCCGCAGGGTTCGTGGGCGAGCTCCCCGTCGGCCTCCTCCTGATGGCCGGTGACCACCAGGACGCCAAGCTGCTGTCGCTGGGGGCCGCGGTGGAACACCGCCTGAAGGCCTGGCGGGCGCCGCGATACCTGCCGACGGTGGGCGCCGGCACCTCTGGCTGAACGGACGACCTGGCGGTCCGGCGGCCGCCGCGCCGGACCTCCAGGCCGAAGGAGGCCTGATCCGCGGGCTCAGAGCCGGGCGAGGCCGAAGAAGCTCGCCGGGAGCGGCCACCCGGTGCCGTGGCCGGGCAAGCAGCCCGCCGGGTTCGCCGAGGCCCTGGCCACGGTCGGCAGCCTGCACCGCGCCGGGGTGCCGGTCCTGGCCGGTGCCCCTGCGCGTGGACGAGGCCCACCTCGACGGAATCGTCGCCGTCGCGCACGCGGGCATCACCGCGGGCGCTGTCACCTGGCACCCGGGCGCCCGAGGTGCGGGGCGAGGCATTTACGATCTCCGGTGGGTCGTGGAGGCCGGGCGCTCGCGAGAGCGACGCAGGTCATAGCCACGAACGGAACCGGTGGAAGGCTTTGCCCCTCCACATGGGCGGAAACACATGGTCATGTCCTTCGGGGCAGCAGCAGGAATGTCCGGAGTGACGTGATGACGCAAGCGAACAGCGGGATCTATCAGGCAGAGGGGTACGTCCGCGCGCGTCGCGCCAAGCGATGGACCATCGTGCTGGTGTCCCTGGCCGTCGTCGGGCTGATAGCCGCCGGCGTGCTCAAATACCTCAAAATCGGCCCGTTCTCCGACAAGGGGGCCCCGGTCAGCTTCGGCCAGGAGCAGGCCGCAGGCGGCGGCAGTGGCAGCGGCGGCGGTCAGGCCGGCGGCGCGAACGGCGCGCAGAAGCCGGACTCCAAGATCCTGATGCCGACCGGACCCGCTGCCGACTTCAAGAATTCCGAGACCCTCGGTGACGGCACGCACATCGCCGTCACCACACTGGAGGGCAAGAAGTCCGGTTTCACGGGCAAGGTGTGGGTCTGGGCACCCAAGGAGTACAAGGACCCGAAGTTCAAGGACCACGGCTTCCCGGTCCTGATCGCCCTGCCCGGCGGCCCCGGTTTCCCGAACAACTACTGGATGGGCACCAACCTCAAGCTCCAGTCGTCGATCACCAAGTGGCACGCCGAGGGCAAGAGCAAGCCGTTCCTCCTGGCCATGCCGGTCCTCAACCCCAAGAACAACGGTACGTACTGGGATGGAAGTGACATTCCGGGCCAGCCGAAGATGGGCACCTGGCTGACCGAGGACGTCCCGGAGCTGATGAAGGCCAACTTCCGCACGATCAAGTCGCGCGACGGCTGGGCGTTCATGGGCTCCTCCTCCGGCGGCTTCGCCGGAATGAAGGCCGTGCTGAAGCACCCGGACAAGTTCAAGGCCGCGATCGCCTCCGGCCCGGACTTCTTCCCCGACTCCCCGCTGTGGAAGGGCCACGACAAGGAGCGGGACGAGAACGACCCCAAGCTGCTCGCGAAGGACCTGATCGCCCGGAAGGGCCCGGACGTCTACATCGCCTTCCAGTACGGCACGCGCGAGGACCCCATCACCATCAACGGGGTCAAGAACTTCGTGGCGCAGTACGGGAACGGCCCCGTGCACACCTCGGTCAAGGAGATCCCGGGCGGCAAGCACGACGCCGCCACGTACGTCCCGAGCATGGGCCAGGGGCCGATCCAGTTCATCAGCGAGCAGCTGTCGGACCCCGTTCCGGCATTCTGAGGTCCTGCGCCGTTCCTGCGTACTGAGCGGACCCTTCCGCTGTCCATCGCCTCGGCCCCGGCCGGTTGCTCGTTGCTTGAGCGGCCGGCCGGGGCCGAGGCGGTTCTGCAGGAGACGGAGCGGTGGAGCGGCGGAGCGGCGGAGTGATGCCGCTCAGTCGCCGAGGGCGAGGCGGACGCCGAAGCCGGCGATGACCGTGCCGCTGATCCGGTCCAGGATCCGCCGCGCCGAGGGCCGCCGCAGGCTGGTGCGGAGCGCCCGGGCGAATGCGATCAGCACGCCCGACCAGAGGGTCGCGAGCAGGATGTGCACGCCGGCCAGCATCGTGCCGGCCATCAGGTGCGAGACTCCGGCCGGGATGAACTGCGGCAGGACGGCCACGTAGAAGGCGCCCATCTTGGGGTTGAGCAGGTTGGTCACGGTGCCCCGGCGCCAGCCGCCCCGGAAGCTGTCCCCGGCGTCCGGCTTGCCCGGCGCGCCCGCGGCGTCGGGGAGGGTGTCGGGGGAGTCGGAGCCGGCGCCGGCGGCCTGCCGGCGCAGGGCCGGTATGAGGATCCGGCCTCCCATCCACACCAGATACGCGGCTCCCGCCCAGCGGAGTATCGCGTAGGCGAGGTGGGAAGCGGTCAGTACGGCGGTGATGCCGAGCGCGCTGAGCACTCCCCAGAGGAGGGTTCCCGTCTGGATGCCGAGGACCACACCCCAGACGCGTCTGTGGTGCCCCACGGCGGCGGTGCGCAGGATGAGGGCGGTGTCGAGGCCGGGCGTGAGGGTGAGGAGTCCGACGATCAGTGCGAAGGACCCCAGCGCGGAGACGGTGATCATGAATGGTCACTGTACCGCCGGAGTCGCCAACTCCCCATTTCCTGCCCGAAGTCGGGCAGGAAGCTCTTGTATCGTCTGTCGAATGACAATTGCGGTGGGGATCATCGAGCGCATTTGGCGCTATCCGATCAAATCGACGGGCGGTGAGCGGCTGCGGCGAGCGGACGTCGACGTGCGGGGCCTGGCGGGCGACCGCCTGTTCGCGGTACGCGACGGGGAGGGCCGGTTCGGCTCGGGAAAGAACACCCGGCGCTTTCGCCGCATGCCCGGCCTGCTCCGGCTGCGCGCCCGCTACCCGGACGGACCGGAGGAACGGCCCGAGCTGCTGGACCCGCGGGGTGCGCCCGTTCCGGAGCCGACCGCTTACCTCCGCCGGTACCTCGGCCGGAACGACATCGAACTGGTCCGCGAAGAAACGGTCTCCCACTTCGACCAGCTCCCGCTCAGCATCCTGACCACCGCCACCCTCGACTGGGTACGCTCGGCCGTTCCCGGCGTCCCGGTCGACGAGCGGCGCTTCCGCCCGAACCTCCTGGTCCGTACGCCTCCGGGCACCCCGCCCTTCGTGGAGGACGAGTGGTTCGGGCGCAAGGCACGGATCGGCGACGGCCTCTGCGTGGAGTTCGTGCGCTCCAGCGAACGGTGCGTGATGACCAACGAGGCCCAGCAGGACCTCCCGCATTCCGCGCTGATCCTGCGGGCAATCGCGAAGGCGCACGACGCGCGGCTGGACGCCCTGGCGACGGTCGTCGCGCCCGGCCGGGTGGATGCCGGGGACGCCGTCACTCTCATCTGACGAGGGTCGCAGCGTCTCCCGTCGGTGCCCGGGCGCGGATTGACCTTGCCCCCGAGGGCAAGGTTTAGCGTTCTGCCAGGTCGAGGCCGAAGCGGAGACCGAGAGCGAGGCCGAGAGCGAGGCCGAGAGCGAGGACGGGGTCTGAATGAAGGGCACGCGGCATGCGAATCGGTGAGCTGGCCCGCCGCGCGGGGGTGACGGCCAAGGCGGTGCGCTACTACGAAGCGCTGGGGCTGCTCATCCCCCGGCGGCTGGCCAACGGCTACCGGGACTACGGCGAGAACGACGTACGACTCGCGCAGGAGATCCGGGCGCTCAGAAGCCTCGGGATCCCGGCGGAGCGCACTCGGCCGTTCCTGGACTGTCTCGAAGCCGGCCGCCGGCACGCCGACGACTGCCCGGCCTCACTGGCCGGATACCGGGACGCCATCGACGAGCTCACCGAGCGGATCGAGGCGCTCACCACCCGGAGGGCGGCGCTGATCTCGCACCTCCAGGAGGCGGCTCACCGGAACAGCAGCGTCGCCCCGGTCCACGCGAACCACCCACCCGGCCAGGCCGGTCAAGCCGACCACCCCGACCCGGCCCACGAAGCACGGGGCCTGAGCGAAGACCTGACGGAGGACCCGATGAACCACTACTTGAGCCTGCCCGCCGACCTGCCCGTCCCCGAGGACGACGGTGCGGCGGGCCATCTGCCCGGCATGAAGGCGCCGTCCACGGCCTTTGCGGGTACGGCCGGCGAGACGATCCGCATCGACGCGCTCGGCGCGGGCCGAACGGTGATCTACGTCTACCCGCTCACCGGCCGCCCGGGCACCGACCTGCCCGAAGGCTGGGACTCGATCCCCGGCGCGCGCGGCTGCACCCCCGAGTCGTGCGGCTTCCGCGACCACCACCAGGACCTGCTGGCCGCCGGAGCAGCCGGTGTGTTCGGGCTGTCCAGCCAGGACACCGACTACCAGCGTGAGGTGGTCGAGCGCCTCGACCTGCCGTTCCAGATGCTGTCCGACCCCATGCTGGACCTGGCGGAGACGCTCCGCCTGCCCACGTTCGAGATCAGCGGAATGACGCTCTACAGGAGGCTGACGCTGATCATCCGTGACGGCGTGATCGAGCACGCCTTCTATCCGGTCTTCCCGCCGAACGAGCATGCGGAGCAGGTCCTGACCTGGCTACGGGACAACCCTCTGTAGCCCTGCGCAACGAGTGTCCGGTCTTTCCGGTGCGGTCAATCGGTAGGGGACGACACGCGGCGGGGACGCGCTACGAGCTCGCCGCCGCAGTTGGGGCAGACGTTCTGCATGGTGTCGCTGCAGGGCACGCAGAACGTGCACTCGTGCGAACAGATGCGGGCGGGCGCGTCCTGCGGCAGGGGCGTGGTCTCACACCGTTCGCAGAGGTTGCGCATCTCCAAAGACATGACTCTCCTGGCGGGTTCGGGCATCCGCCGCCTGGTCGCCCGGCACCGGATGGAAGGGATTCGGATGCCCATCCTCGGCGCAGTGATCTTGGCCGGAAAGCTTCGGCAGGGCCAGCTTTACGCAAGATCCGGCCACTGGGAGCCGTGAGTCCCGGACGCGGCCAAAGCGCCGGCCGGCCGGGACTCCCTGTCGGTGACCGGTCGCCGACCCGCTGGGGTCAGGCGTCCTTCGCCTTGGGCGCGGTCTGCTGAACGACCTCGAAGGACCACAGGGTGGACCCGGACGCGGCAGGCTTCTGCTTGGGGGCGCCGTCGCCGCCGCCCTGGTGCGCGGTCTTCATCGGCCCCTCCATCCACGCCTTGAAGTCCTCCTCGCTGCGCCAGCGGGTGTAGACGAGGTAGGTGTCCGTCCCCTCGACGGGGCGGAGGAGTTCGAACCACTCGAAGCCGTCGGAGCTCTCGACGGAGCCGGCGCGGGCCGCGAAGCGCTGCTCCAGGACCTCTCGCTGCTCGGAGGGGACGTTCAGCACGTTGATCTTTACCACGCTAGGCACATGACACCTCTCACACGCAGAGCGCCTGAGTGGCGCCCTAATCTTGACCACGTGCGTGCAGTCTCCTACATCCGCCAGTCCAAGAGACGGGAGGATGACTCCCAGGCGTCCCCCATAGCGCAGCGAGAGCGTTGTTCCTCGCTCGTCGCCTCAAAGGGCTGGGACGACGCTGGCCACTTCGAGGACGTGGGGAAGTCGGGCTGGGACCCGGGCGTCCACCGTCCCGGGTTCGAAGAGATGATGGCCGCCGTCCGTGGCGGTCACGTGGACGCCGTGGTCGTCTTCTCGCTGTCCCGGCTCACCCGGCGTGGCGCGCTGGAGGCCATGAAGATCATCGACGAGCTGGAGCGCCACGGCGTGCGCTTGGTCTCGGTGGAGGAGCCCTACCTGGATACCTCCACTCCGGTGGGTGTGGGCATCCTGGCGATCATCGCTGGACTCGCGCAGCAGGAGTCGGACCTGAAGTCCGCGTACATCACCTCCACGAAAGACACGCTGCGGCGGGCGGGTAGCCACGTGTCCGGCATTGCACCCTTCGGCTTCCGGGCCGAGCGCGAGTCCCGGGGGGACCTAACCGTGGTGCGTCTGGTCCCGGACCCGGTGGAGGCTCCGGTGGTGCGAGACATGGTCTCGTGGATCGGGGACGGGCTCACTGCCTCCGCTGTGTCCAAGCGCCTGAACGAATTCGGCGTGCCGACGAAGACGGCTGGTCTGGGTGAGGCCGGGGCCAAGCGCATAGCGGCGCGGAGGGGCCGAGGCTCCTCCGAGGCGATGGAGCGGACTGGGTGGACCTCGTCCACCGTTATTCGCGTCCTCCGTGATCCGCGTCTGGCCGGATACGCGATGGAGTGGCAGGGCCGCGAGCAGAAGACCACCGACGTGGACGGCAACGTGATCCCGGGGAAGGCCGGGAAGCGCGTGATTCTCCGCGATGACGAAGGGCGGCCGATCGAGTCGCACGAGGCGATCATTCCGGCCGATGAGTGGTGGAAGCTCCAGGACATCTTGGACGGCCGAACGAAGACCGTCATACGGTCCGGACGCCGGGTGCCCACGCTCCTGGCAGGACACGGTCTTCTTTTCTGCGACGAGTGCGGCTCGGTCATGGTCTGTGACAAGCGTTCGGAAAAGCTCTACTACAAGTGCAACCGAGCGGGTGGTGTCGTCCCCGGCCATGGGGGTCTGGTGATCAGCATGACCGATGCGGACAACGAGGTGGCCCGCCGGGTTTGGGTGCGGCTCACCGCCATGGACCCGTCTGACGAGGACGACCGGGAGTGGCTGGCGGAAGCGGCCCACAGGTTCGCAAACCAGCGGGACACGTCTCAGCGGGAGGCGGAGCGCGCGGCGACGCGGGCGGAGTTGGAGCATGTGCGGGAAGCTCTCCGCACCCTCTACCAGGACCGCCAGGAAGGGCTGTACGCGGGCGAAGTGGGCACGAAGATGTTCCGGGAGTCTGTGGAGCGCTTGACTGCCCATGAGAAGCGCACGGCCGCTCGTCTGGCGGAGCTCGACGCGGCGGCGGGGACCGTCATCGAGATCCCGGCGGAGTGGACGTCATCGAGGCGAGACCCGATAGGGGAGGGGACGCCCTGGGCTGGGTGGGACCTGGAGGAGCGCCGTGAGTTCCTGGGCTTGTTCATCGACTCGGTGAGGATCACCAAGGCCGTGGGCCGGGGCCGTAATGCGAACACGCGAGACCGCGTGCTCATCAAGTGGGCTGAGAGCCCGCAGAAGGATGCCGCGTAGCTAGCGACACGCTGTGGCTGATGGGCCCGCTCTCCTCTGGAGGGCGGGCTCTTTGGCGTTGAGAAGGCGAGTGAGAGGCAGCTCACACAAGGTGGGGTCGGCCCGCCAGGGGACCGACCCTCTCTTACGTTGTGTGTCAGTCACGCGAACTGTCCGTGAGGGAGTGGGGTCTCAGGGGGCAAGAAAAGTGCCCTGCGCTAGTTCTTCTCCATACACGTACATAAGAAAGAAGGGCCCCAGGGCACTTTTGTTGCCCCCAGAGAACTGGCCGGGATCTGGCGGAGCGGCCAGCCCTGGCCCGAGTGTCACGGTCCCCAGTTTAAGTAAATAGGCAACCGCATACTTCGGGCGGTCTGTCATCCCGGCGGCGCCGGGAGCGCGTACACCGCGCGAATCAAACGGCCACCCAGCCTCGTGTTCCGGTCTCCGGATCACGGGGCTTTGTCATACCCGAATTCAGAAGCCCATGGAGGGCCCCGTGATCCTTGACCGAATCAATCTGATGCGCCGCCTTGTCGCTGCTCTTGGTGATGCGCTCTTCCTGGCGCACGAGGCCGGGGCGCAGGACCACGTCCTGGAGTTCCGTGCGCTGCGTATCGCTGCGTCTCGGGACCTCGGCGAGATCACCCGCAACGCCTTCACTAACGGCGGCATCTCGGAGGCGGAGGCCCAGGCCGCCATGCGCCCGATCTACTCGGCGCAGAACGAGATGAGCCACAGCGGTGTCTGACGTGTCCCCCACGGCCACGAGCGGGGATCAGACGGCCCCAGACGCCCAGGAAGCGCCGAAGGGGCCGGAGGGGGCTCCCGAGTCGCCAGAGGCGCCCATAGGCCCCGACGCAGACGCCCTGCAAGCCCGTGTGCGGGAGCTGGAGGCGGAGCGGGATCAGTTGGCCGCTGACGCCGAGCAGCGAGCCCGCGCGGACGCCATGGCTGCCCTTGTGAGCCGCTACCACTACGTCACGGCGGAGATCGTCCAGGCCCTCCCCGAAGACCTGGCAGTGGACCGCCTGGACGCTGTGGCTGGAGCCATCAACCAGGCCATGCACGCCGCTATGCCCACCGCCCCCAACCCTCGCGGCATGGGGCGCGGCGGCCTCACCCCGAATGAAGAGCGACGGACGGCCACCTGGGACGGCCTGTTCCGCACCGCTCGAACCCGCTAACTCCCCTGTAAGGATGATCGCTTGTCTTTCCTGACGACCTCCGCCGGCGCTTCCGCAATCACCCCCGACGACTACGGCCCGCTCATCGTCCAGCCCGTGGAGCGAGAGAGCGTGGCGCTCCAGGTGGCCACCAAGCTGGCCACCGACAGCACGACCATTCACATCCCGATCGTGGCGACGGACGCGGGCGCGTCCTTCGTGGAGGAGGGGGCGGAGATCGCCCCGACGGATGCCGCCCTCGGGGAGCTGACCATCACCCCCGCCAAAATCGCTGGCCTGTCCATCGTGTCCTCGGAACTGGCCGAGGACAGCAACCCCGACGCCCAGAAGCTTGTAGGCGACGGCCTGGCCCGCTCCATCGCCCGGGTCCTGGACCAGTCCTTCTTCAGGAACCTGGCGGCACCCGCCCCCAAGGGCCTGGCGAGCGTCACCGGGGTCGGCGTCGTGAGCGCTGGTACGGCCTTCACCAACACGGACCCCTTCCTCCAGGCGATCAGCCAGGCAGAGGAGCAGGGCGCGACCATCACCGCCTTCGTGGCGAACCCGGCGGACGCTCTCTCCCTCGGCAAGCTGAAGGAGGGCACCGGCAGTAACGTCCCACTCCTGGGCTCCGACGCCACCGAGCCGACGCGGCGCACCATCCTGGGCGTCCCCCTGTACGTGACCAGCGCGGTCAACGCCGGGACCGTGTGGGCCATCCCGCGTGATCGTGTGCAGGTGGTCATGCGCCGGGACGTGCGGGTGGATGTGTCGAAGGACGCCAAGTTCACGAGCGACCAGGTGGCGATCAAGGCGACCATGCGCGTGGCCCACGCCTTCCCGCACCCAGCGGCCATTCAGAAGATCACGGTCGGCGGCGCCTGAGCCCCACCGGGTGACGCGTTCGTGGTGCCGCCCCGCCTCGGGTGAGGGCCGGAGGCGGCACCGGCGATCCAGCCGATCGCATGACGGTCCGTGATCAGCCCTCGCAGTGCCTACGGCCACGGGCGAGCGAGCCATCATGACGCCCACAATGCCCGGATGGGGTGGTCATGGTCCCTTTGGTCCTCAGTATTTTCACCGAAGCGTCATAGCGGCTCGCTGTCTGTACGGGTTCTAAGGTCTGTCACGCCCCTGAGCGGCTACGTCTCCGGGGCGCGAGCTGTCGGCCTTTCACGCAAGGGTGCCAGCGTCGACGAGTCATCAGAGTCGGTGTTGATCTCAGGTTGCGCATGTACTGCGATCAGGGAAACTGGTGCTGCTGCATCGTGGCGTGACGCGATTGGGAGAAGCGGTGGGCGACTATGAATCTGCTGCTCGCGATGGATCCCGAAGAAATGGCTGGACTGGCACACAGTCGGTACACGTTGACTGAGGTTGCGAAGTCCCTCTCCGGTGGGTATTACGCGCTGCACGCGAACTTCACGCATTATGACGAAGGGGTGATGCGTCAGACGTTGGCATCCCAACCATGGCCGCACGACCTTACCGATCGAGCAGAATTTGTCGTCACTTCGGTGCGGCTTTGGGATGAAGGAATGGAGCAGGTTCCGCTCTCGGGCCGCCCCCAGGAAGATGGTAATCGCTGGTGGCTTGAGGCCGTAGAGTACGGGAGCGACTTGATTCTCGTCCCTAATGATTCAGGTGGCTATCCATTCCTTTCTCTTTTTTCGCGGCAAGAGGATGCGGATGGATCAACGAGGCTTACGCCGGTCTATATGGATCCAATGAACCCCATGGCGGTGTCCTCGGCGCATGGGCGTTGCCAGGCCGCCTTGGACGCCCAGGGGAGACCTACCGCGTGCAAGCCAAGTGCCGCACATGGATGCCCTCATCCCTGCTCGGCCTCGTATACGCGGCGAGATGGTCAAAGAACGCTCCACTGTTGGTGTCCATGAACGTTACGCCGCAGCCTGCCCCAAGTGGAAGCCCGACGGGGATCCCATCCTCGTTGGAGCCTAAGGTAACCGAATGGATCAGTGCTGTCGGCACGTCCGTAAGTGCGTTCGCTGCAGCAGTTGCTCTGGGCTGGTTTACGTTGTATGCATCGGGATACCGATTGAGAGCCAGGGCCTGGCGAGACAGTAACGGTCAAGTCTTGATCCATGTTCGCAATTGGGGTCGCATTGAAGGTCAGATTGAGCTCGTGGAGATCGTCATTCGCCGCAGTGCTCCAATGCGCCTTTGGGCTCGAATTAGAGGGCTGGGCAGGGAGGATCTCACCGTGCTGGGCGCCGAACAGGGATCTGTGACTCTGGCCCCTGCCCAGGCAGAACGATGGAGAGCCTCGGGGTTGACGGGTATTAAGATCTCCTGGCCGGACGCAGTTCCGTTCACGCACCGCAAGCTCCAGTGCAAATCTCTTTGGCCGCCCAGGGAAACTGTGAAGAACATTTGGCGGCCATTGAAGATGGAGCGTCGTAAATTCGATCTGGCGTCAGATAAGGATCTAAAATGCCTTCGTGCGGTAGTTGAGTTGGGGACTAGGTGGCCAAAGTATCGGAAACTAAGACCTGTTGTGGGGAGCCTCTCTGACTGAAGAACTGGCCCGGGGGTGACTAGCCATTCCTGGACCTGTTCCCAAGCGGTCCGACCAGCGCCGGAGGCACAATGCCGATGACGGCCCGGCCTTGGTGCAGACGGAGGTCGGTAAGGCCGCGACTGTTTCCTGGGGGGCGAATGGACACGCCAACCGTTGAGCTTGGGTTCGACCCTCGGCTCCCCTCCTGCCCTCGTGGCGGGAGCGGGGGCTTTCTGTATTCATGCCGCACTGTCGAGCACGGCCTGGACTTCCGGCACGTCGCGGAACTCCCCAAGCCGGTCCAGAACGACCCGCACCCTCCGTGCCGTCCGGTCGCTGGCCACGTCGGCGGACAGGGAAATCACGCGTTCCGCGACGGCCGCCGCTTCCTCGGGTTCGTTCGCATCCGCCAGAGCGACGGCCAGCCACGACAGGTAGAGCGCTAGCTCCCGCGTGTGTGTCGCGTCGTATCGACTCAGTACGTCCCGCAGCAACGGAACGGCCCGGAGGGGGCGGCGCAGTTCCGTGTAGACGCGGGATTCCATGACCCTCAGTTCGCCAGCATCGACCCAATAGAGGTAGCCGGGTGATTCGGTCCCTGCGCTGTCCTGTGTCAGCGCTTCGCCGGCCTCGCCAAGGGCCCGCATGGCGGCCTGGGCGTGCCCCTGCCCCATCTTCGTCTCGGCCCATGCCACACGATCCAGGTACAGGGCCCGCGCCTTCGGTGGAGCCTCGGGCCCTGCTTCGGCCAGGGCGTCACGGGCAAGACTCAGTCCTTCGGCCTCCCGCCCGGTATTGCTGAGCTGGTAAGCAAGCGAACCGGCAAGGTTCCCGGTCAGGGTCAGGTCACCTGCCTGCCGGGCGGCGCTGATGCCGAGACGGTAGACCCTCTCCGCCTCGTCGTGCTGCCCCGCGTCGCTGGCGATCCACCCGGCGATCTGGGCCAACTCGCCAATTTGCGAGAGCAGCTCGCGACCCACGTCTTCGCTGTGGCTGGTCTCGCGGTACAGCTTGACGGCGGAGCGCAGTTCCCGCAGGGCAGGTCGAATGAGATCACCGCCCGCCAGCACGTCATCAGCCAGTCGCAGCCCATGCACTCGCTGCCGGAGATCCGCGACGGCGGTGAAGCCGATGCGGCGTCCCTCGCGTGCCTTCAGAGGCGCTAGTGGGTCTCCAGGAGGTAGGTAGTCGGCCAGTGACGGCGCAGGCAGTTCGAGAGCCGGTGGAGGGCCGGTGATCGCCTCCACCGGTACCACCAGGGCAGCCGCGAGGAACGGCAGCCACTCGCGCGGCTTGCGCTTCCCCGTCTCGTACCGACTGATCTCCTGACGGCCGATCGGGTCACCCGCAACCCCGGCGGCACGACACGTCTCGCGGGCCAAGCGCGCCTGACTCCAGCCGCGCTGTTCGCGTAAGCGTCGGATGTTGGCCCCGATGTTCCCTCCCATGGCCACAGTCTGGCCGACAGCTGGCCTACATGGGGCCGCTAGTCAGAGATCACGAACGGACGGACGCTAAGCGCCTCATCCCCGGCACAGGTGGCGGGGCACACGGAGGCTCGAACAAATGGCGGACATGATGAGCGCGTGGAGCGGATGGACCAAGGACCGGTCCGGGTCGCTGGTTGTGGACGAGGCTACGGGCCGGTTCGCCGTCGCCATGGACTACAACGGGGTGACGTACACCCTGGCGGGAGTTGGCGGGACGACCGGCGAATGGACGGCACGTCCCGGGTCGGTGCGGCCAGTGACCAACGAGGAGCGCCGGAAGATGGGTCTCTCGCCTCGGGCCCAGCAGTGCTGAGCCCGGCAGATGTCATCTCGCTGCCGCACTCCGGCGGCCAGTGGATGGTCACGTCTGCCCCGCCCGAGCCGCCTCCCTGCCGTGGCTGCCTCACGTTGAGCGGCGACATGAAGGCCGCCGAGGGGTCGGGCGACGAGATGGCGGTGATCGTGGTTCGCGCCCGCATCGTGCGGCACTTCGCGAACTGGCACGTGCCCGCCCGTGAGGAGCGGGAGGTGTGGCCGGATGGCTGGCGCTGAACGGCACCCCGCCGACGGTGAACACGCCCGCCCGGCGTTCGTAGTCACTCCCGATGGCTGCGCTGATCTGCCCTTACAGAGGCGTCCGAAGGGGGACGTCGCCGCCACCGCGTTGACGCCCGCGTACAGCCCGGCTGTGTACTACACGCCAGCCTTCCGACGGAGCCTCGCGGAGGCGGTCGTCCAGCGGCTCCGCGAGACGCAAGAGCGGTTGGACGAGCTGGAGGCGTGGTGCGGCGCTATGGAGCGCCTGGAGCGCTACCTACCACCGCGCACCTCGCGCGGCGCCCCCTAGACCGCCTGCTTCTCCACCGGATGCTGACCGACCTTCTCCCCGGAGGCGTCCCCGGCGGAGAGGCAGGCACCCAAACGCCCGTCCGGCCGCTCCGGCCATGAGGTGGCCGGACGGGTGCAAGTGCAGTGCACCACCCCAACGAGGGAGGAACACGCATGACCGCAGTTGCAGCAGATGTTTCTATCGGGGTCAACGGGGACCAGTAGGGCGGCGGTTTCGGGATCCGCTGGGGTCTCGGTGAGTTTGGGGGCCACTGCGGGTCGGGGTGGGTGACATGCCGCTGATGGAGTAATCGGGCCTTTGAGCTATTTGGCCCTTCACGCTTTGCTTGTTGATCACGGTCGTGTCAGGAGACCCGTGTGTACAGGTCGCGTGAGTGGATCTTTGAGCGGATTCGCCGGGACCGTCGGCAGGATTCGACGGTGTCGCAGCGGGTTCTTGCCCAGCGGTACAGGGTGTCGCGGAAGACGGTGGCGAAGGCGTTGGCGCATCCGGTGCCGCCGAGGCGGAAGCAGCCACCGCCGCGTGAGAGCGTGCTGGAGCCGGTGAAGGGCTTCATCGACGCGATGCTGCGCGAGGACCTGAACGCGCCGAGGAAGCAGAAGCACACGGTCAACCGGATCCGGGAGCGGCTGGCCGCGGAGCATGACTTCGAGTGCGCCGGCTACACCACGGTCCGTGACTACGTGGCCCGGCGCCGTCCGGAGCTGGTGCTGGAGGCCAAGGAAGGTCGTCGGCATCTGGAAGGAACGGTCCCGCAGACGAAGAACCCCGGCGAGGAGGCGGAGGTCGACTTCGCGGACGTGTGGCTGGACCTGGCCGGGCAGCGGCGCAAGTGCGTGCTGTTCACGCTGCGGATGTCGTACTCCGGCAAGGCGGTGCACCGGGTCTACGCCACGGCCTCGCAGGAGGCGTTCTTCGAAGGGCATGTCGAGGCGTTCGAGGTGCTGGGCGGCTGTCCGACTGTCCACATCCGTTACGACAACCTCAAACCCGCGGTCAAGCAGGTGCTGTTCGGCCGCTCTCGCACCGAGACGGCCCGGTGGGCGGCGTTCAGGTCGTGGTACGGCTTCTCGGCCTATTACTGCGTCCCGGGCATCGAGGGGGCTCACGAGAAGGGCGGGGTCGAGCATGAGGGCGGCAGGTTCCGTCGCAAGCACCTGGTCCCCACGCCGGAAGTCGATTCTCTGGCGGAGCTGAACGAGCGCCTGGCCGCAATCGATGTGGCCGAGGATGCCCGGCATATCCATGGTCGGCCGACCTCGATCGGCTTCGACTTCGAGCAAGAGCGCGGACTGCTGTCGGTGCTGCCCGCGGACGAATACGACTGCGGGATCGATCTGACGCCGCTGGTTCAGCGCAACGGGCGGATCACGGTGCGGCAGTGCTACTACTCGGTGCCCGCGAAGTTCATCGGCACCAAGGTGCGGGTGAAGCTGCGGGCGAACGAGCTGTGGGTCTACGACGGGCGCAAAGTCGTCACCCGGCACCCGCGTCTGACGCGCCGGTACACCTTCCACGACATCCTTGACCACTACCTGGAGATCCTGCTGGTCCGCCCCGGCGCGTTTGCCGGGGCCTCGGCCCTCGCTCAAGCGAGGGCCGAGGGCACCTTCACCAAAGTTCACGAGGCGTTCTGGTCCGCAGCCAAGACCAGATGCGGGGACCGGGACGGGACCAGGCTGCTGATCGAAGTTCTGCTGCTGCACCGCCAGCTGCCCGCCGACGCGGTGATCGCTGGGCTGACCACCCTGCTCAAGGTCGGCTCCGTCAACCCGGACCTGGTGGCCATCGAGGCCCGCAAGGCCATGGAGAACACCGCCGGGGACGCCCCGGACGAGGCCGCCGGCATCGGCGGGACGGTTCCGGTTGATGACGGGGAACAGGACACGGACGGCGAGGGCGCCCAGGTGATCTCCCTCCGGTCCCGGCGGCTGCCGCCCGATCTGCGCACGGCGCTGCCGGACCTGGCCAAGTACGACCGGCTGCTCGCGCCGGTGATCAGCACGAACACGGAACGAAAGAAGGGCACGACCGCATGAGTCCCGCCAAGACCACCGAAGCCCCCACGGACCGTCAGGTTCCGCCCACCAGGATGCCGCTGCCCGGTGATCCGGAGGACGCTGCGATCGACGACGCCTGCCGGGACCTGCGGCTGCCCGCCGTCCGCGAGCGGTTCGTGGAACTGGCCGCCACAGCTCGACGCGAGCAGATGTCCTACAAGCAGTTCCTCCTCGACCTGCTGGAAGTCGAGCGCGCGGACCGGGACGTCCGCCGCCAGATGAGACTCGTCCGCTCAGCGAAGTTCCCCCGCCCCAAGCGCATCGAGGACTTCCGGTTCGACAAGAATCCCAACGTTCCCGTCGAGGTCGTCGCGGATCTCAAGTCGACGTCCTGGGTCCGTGAAGGCAGGCCCTTGGTGATGATCGGTGACTCCGGCACGGGCAAGTCCCACCTGCTCATCGGGATCGGCACCGCGATCGCCGAGGCCGGACTCACCGTCCGTTACACCACCACCCAGGCCCTGGTGAACGAGCTCGCCGAGGCGGAAGCAGCCAAGCGGCTCTCCTCGGTGATGGCCCGCTACAGCAAGGTCGACCTTCTGTGTCTGGACGAGTTCGGCTACGCGAACCTGGACAAGAAGGGCTCCAAGCTGCTGTTCCAGATCTTCACCGAGCGAGAGGAACGCAAGGCCACCGCGGTCGCGACGAACTCCCCGTTCGCCGAATGGGACAAGACCTTCGGGGACCGCCGGCTCTGCGCGGCCATCGCCGATCGCCTCACTTTCCGCGGCACGCTGATCCAGACCGGCGCCGAGTCCTACCGGCTCCAGGCAACCTGCGACGAACGCGAGATCAGCTGATGCAGGACCTTGGTGTCCCGCCGGTCGCTCCAGGATTGAACGTTAAGGGCTTCGGCTGAGGCCCGCGGCGGTCGCACGGGGGAGGTATCGGCTGATTTCAGCCGGAGATGCGCAGACTGTTGAGGCGCACATCGTCGGGTACGACGCGCGCACCGCTGCCGGCGCTCTGGGGTGTGAGGGTGAAGGCCACTTCCTGGCCGGGTTCCAGGTTGCGCCCGGCGGGGTCGGAGGCGGTCACGGTGACTAGGACGCCTCGTTCCTGGTCCTGGCGGGAGTGGAGCTGGGCGCCGCCGGTGATGGTGAAGTCGCCGGTTTCGGTGGGCAGCAGGAACGTCAGCTGCCAGTTGGGCACGCTCTCGCCGCCCTCCGGGTTGACCAGGTACAGGTCGGCGGCGGACTGCTGGCCGTCAGTGACCGGGTGCTCGGTCAGCAGGGAGGGGCTGATGTCAGTGGTCTCGTTGGCCGGGTCGGCTGCGGGCAGCAGCACCCAGCGCGACCCGCCGCCTGTAGTGCTGGCGATCAGGGCGCCGTCGGTGGTGGCCGACAGCAGACGCCCCTGGTCGCCGACCAGGCTCCACGTACCGTCCCCGTTGTCGTCCAGCGACCACGCAGTCCCGGCGGAGCCCCGTTTCCCGATGACCACACCACCGTTGCCCTCGCCGCCTCCGACGGTGAGGGGCAGGCGGCTGAAATGGTTCACCAGGGTCCAGGCGCCACTGGGATCCGCGAAGAGAGTCCAGTCCTGACTACGGGTGTCCGCCTGCTCCCGCACCACCAGGCCGGAGGCCGGGGCAAGACTGAAACAGTCGAGGTCGAGCAGACGGCTGGTGGATGCCTCCACCACGTTGTACGAGCGCCCCGAGACCACCGGCAGCTTCACATTCCCGGGCTTCCACGCGTCGTGGACCGGGCGGAACCCGATCGCCAGGGCCTTGGTGTAGACGCCAGTGTGCCGCAGGATATCGATGCGGGAGACCTCCCACCCAGGGATGCCGAACCCCTCAATCTTCTGATTGTCCGAGTCGGCGCCCTTTCCGCACTCATGCGACTTGCCACCCCAGCTCGTCTGGAACTGGAACGTGTGCACAGCGCCCCTGCTGCCGCTGTTCGCGCGGACCCACACCTTGGAGATGTACTCTCCCGGGGCCTGCGCCCACGGCCTAAACCCACAACATCCGCCGCCGCGGCCACGGCCCCTGCCGTGCTCGTCGTCAGAGCCCTTGGTGCAGCCCTGGATTTCCTGCCATCCGTTCCCGAGGTACTGCTGGCATCCGTGGATCATGTAGACCTGGCTCCAGATCCGCAGCGCGCCCAGGCGGCTGTATCTGGGCGGGGCGGGAATCGGATGACGGTAGTCCCCACGCCATTTATCGAACAGAGACCCGTCGGGTTTGCCGATCGGGCCGAGGATCAGCTCGACCTTGCGTGGAACCTCCTTCACCTCCTTATCAGGATCGGACATCAGCTCCCACAGAGGGATGTACTCGAAAGCCGCCAAGAACATCTGGCGCTGGTAGGCGTAGCTCTGGAACCAGGAATCCGCGAGCGACCGGATGACACCGTTGACGTAGGTGTTGTGCGCGTACACGCAGTACTCGCCGCCCTTGTCGACTCCCTGCATCCAGTTGAGTGGACCACGTACACCGGCCAGCTTCTTCAGCTCGGCACGGGCGTCCCTGATTTCGCCCGGTTCGAAACCGATCTTGAGCCCGTTCTTGGCCTTGTCCCGCAGCAGCAACAGGTGCAGGTTCGCAGCCTGGGTGAAAACGGGCAGGACGGCGTACTTGTACTGCTCGTCCTGGAACTTGGGCATGTGGGAGAGGATCAGGTTGGCGGCTGCGCGCCAGGAGTTCCGGGCTGTTTCCTTGCTCACATCACCGCCGCTCGTGGCGCTCTTGGCGTGCCTGACATACTGCGAGACCAGGTTATGAATTCCCTTGAGCTCGTTTGCCATGAGCTTTCCGTAGAACGCTTCGAGCTTCTGGTCGACGACCTTCTCGACGTTCTTGCGGATCTCTTCCCAGACATCGTTCTTTCCGCTGGGCCAGAACTGGTCCAGCAGCATGCCGGTGGCCTTGCCCAGGAGCGGGCCGACTCCGGGGATCAGGTCCATGGACGCGCACAAGATGCCCTTGGTGGCCTCCTGCACCAACTGCTCGGTATCGAACCCATACGTAACATCCCCCGCGAAATCCGGTGGCGTCGGCTGGTCCTTCGCCAGCGCTGGTGCGGAGGCAGGAGGCTTCCCAGTTGTCGTCATCGGGCCACTCCGATCAGGCGTGCTTCCATGATGATTGCCTACTACGCGGACAATCCCGCTGGCTGAGCCACGAATGGAGCCGGGCCCTTCCGAACCGCGCCTGTCAGGGACGCGGGTCGACAGAGCCCGGTGACACACAACCTATCGCCACCCGGCCCCCGGTTCAGCGCGGACACTCCAACCGGCACGGCACCCCGATCGGGAAGTCACCCGATAGGGGCGGCTCCCAATCACTCCGAGAATCACGGCCCCGCGTCGTGTCCATCCACTTCACGGATGGAGCAACGTGGTCCCCGAACTCGCCGAGACGCTGGTCCCCGTTCACCCCGATAAAGACACAGCAGACCAGCGGACCGGCCGGTCCTTGGTCAGTGAGGACCTGTTTGCCAGCCTGGCTCACTTCGTAGCCGTCCACGACGGACAGCCGCAGGAGCGGGCCGAGCGGATCGCGGACCAGGCGGTGGCCTTCCTGGCCACCGTTTCCACCGCCACCGTGCCGATGGTGCCGTCGGACGACGTGGACATGGGACTCCACGCGTTCATCCTGCACACCAAGGCGTACCGCGAGTTCTGCCAGGAGCACGCCGGCCGGTTCCTGGACCACAACCCGGCCCCTGGCGGAGGCGGGCGTGACCCGGAGATGGTGAAGGCGTCGGCGCACGCCATGAAGGCGGCCGGGTTCATGGTTCTGGATGACCTCTGGACCGTGAACGGGCAGAACGCGGCGCAGTGTGACGCGGACTGTGGAAGGCCGTACGGGAAGTAGCAGCCGCCGATAACCTCCGGCGGTGACGAACGGGTGGCCGTCCCTGACCTCAGGGGCGGCCACATCGCTATCGGAAGGGACTGGCTTTGTCTGAGACAGCACCGCACGAGCTCCTGACGGCCGTGCTGGGACCGATCACGCCGTCATCCCAGCGTCTGGTCCTGAACCGGCGTGGCTCCACCGTCTGGGACGTGGAGAGCGACGAGGGCCGGTACGCGGTGAAGCTGGGCTACCCCATCGAGGCCACGCCCGAATGGCCCGCCCAAGAATGGACGGCCCGCGCTCCCGGGCGGGAAGGCGTCATCCTCCGCCACCTGGGCGTGGACGCCACCCACGGCGAGTGGGAGCGCGGAACGTGGAACGTCCAGCCCTGGCGCGAGGGAACGAGCCTCTACGACCTGTGGGAGCCCTGCCGCGCCGAGAAGGCGGGCAAGGAGCCGGACCTGGGGGACGCGCTCTCCTGCACCCAGGCTCTTGCCTCCCTGCACGCCCACGGGTGGGCCCACGGCGATATCCAACCCGCCCACCTCCTGGTGGGGACGGACCGGACCCACCTGATTGACCTTGCCCTGGCCCATGGCGGCCCCATCCCGGACGCCTACGACTTCCCGTCCCAGGGCTGTCTGGTCCACTACGAGGCGCCGGAGATCTCAAAGTCTGTCCTGGCGACCGGCTACGCCGTGCCCACCATGGAGGCCGACGTCTACGCGCTCGGCGCCTCGCTGCTCATCAGCGCGACCGGATGGCGGGCCGTGGCCTACCCGGACGACGCCCCCCGCGCCGTACAGCGCCAAGCCGTTGTCGACGGCCCGCACCGCCCCGTGACCGTGGCGGGCCCTCTCGGCAAGGTGATCGAAGCGATGCTGAGCCCGGTTCCGGGAGACCGTCCCACCAGCGCAGAAGTCTGCCGCGCGCTGAGCAGCTGAGACGTCTATGTGAGTGGCTTGACACACTCATTGATCTTCACAACACTCATGGGCCTATCCTGCCCCACCCCCGGAAGGGAACCGGTCAGGGGGTGCCGGTGGCGCATACCGGACATCCCGTTACGGCTGCGACGGCCCGGACCGTGAGCCGGTCCGGGCCGTCGCGCTCGCGCACCTACCGTGAAGTGCGATGCCGCGTGGTCGGCAGTGCTCTGTCGTCACTGCCTGTCTGCTCTGCCGTCAGTGACTGCTCTGTGGTCAGGTCCTGCCCTGCCGTCACATGCCGCAGAACGGCGGGATGATGTTCTTGTGGGCGACCCAGCCGCGGGCGCCCTTGGACAGGCCGCCCTTGCTCTTGGCCTTCAGCTCGACATTGTCCCAGCCGCCGGACGAGCGGAGGATGCGGATCGGGTCGCCGAAGTACAGCTGGCCCTTGACCGCGCCCGACGTGCCGGCCTTCGTACGCAGGCGGGTGCCGTCGGTGTAGATCATGGCGTTGTCCGCGTGGCACGCCTTGGTGCTCGCGGCGGCCCGGGTGGCGGCCGCGGGGGCGGCCTGGGCCGGGGCGGCCAGGGCCGCGGTGGCGCCCACGAGGGCGACGGTGGTGAGTGCGAGGGATATGCGTCGCACGGATCCTCCGGAAGTGGTTCTTGTGGTGCGGCGGATGCCGCGCGATCACCATAGGCGGGTCCGGAAGACCATCCCGCGGTGATCTTGTCACGCCCCTGTCACGAATTGTCTGCGAGCACGTCGGGCGCGCCACGCACCCGTGCGCGCTCAGCCGGAGGCGGCGGCCCCGGTGGCCCGGTAGACGTCGATCGCCCGGGCCAGAGGGTCGTAGACCAGCCCGTAGCCGTCGTTGACCAGCGCAGGGGAGACCGGGCCGAGGTCCGTCCGCAGGTCGCTGCCCGTGCGGGCGTCCAGGGTCATGGCCTGATCGGCTTGGGCGAAGACGACCCCGTGCCACGCCGCAGTGATGCCGGGGGCCGTGCGGTCGGCCGCCTCGTCGGGCAGGCGCCACAGGACGCGGGCGGTGCGCACGTCCACGGCCCACACGGTCGCCTTGCCGGAACCGTCGGCGCCGGCGCAGACCGTCGTGTTCCAGCCGTCGTAATGGCAGCTGGACAGGGAAGTGTCGCCCGGGTCCAGGCGGGTAGTGCCGGTTGCGGGGTCGATCAGCAGGGTGTCGCCGGCCTGGGTTCCGTCGGCCCGGGTCAGTCCGGGGCCGGGGTCCGACGTCATGGCCTCGCCCAGCCGGAGGTCTCGCTTCCACAACTGGTCGCCGTCGGAGGTGGCCTTGCCCGCGAAGTCACCGTCGCCGCGCATGCCGACGGCCACCGACTGTTCCAGGTCCACCCCCTTGAAATCGGGGTCGGTCCAGATGACTTGACCGGTCCGGGTGTCGAGCAGGGCGGACAAGGGAGGGGTCTCCGCGTAGCCCTGCTCGTACGACGCGACGAGCACGTGCCGGGTGTCGGCGCCGACCACATGAGGGGCGGCCTCGGCCGGTCTGTCCTTGCCGCCGGGGATCTCGCGCGACCACAGGCTCCTGCCGGTGCGGGCGTCCAGCGCGACGACGGTGATGCCGCGCCGGTCGGCGTAGGTCCCGCTGCCCTCTTCCACGGTGTCGAAGGCGCCGATCACCGTGTCGCCGACCAAGCGCGGCGTCCGGGCGACGGTGACGCCCTTCGGCACGGCCGTGTGCCAGACGGGCTCACCGGAGTCGAGCCCGTAGGCGGTGATGCCGACGTCGTCCCGGTCATAGGCGTAGGCGAGGCGCGGACCCAGCGTCACCATGTCGGCGGGACCGCCTTCGCCGACCGGTGAGGGCCAGGGGCCTTGAAAGGTGGTGATGGGGGCCATCGGCAGGGACCCGGCCGGGGCCGTCGGCTTCGCATCCCGTGCGCCCTCGGTCTGGTGCTGGCCACCGCCGCTTCCGCATGCGGCTATCGCGGCACAGAGCAACCCGGTGACAGCCAAGGTGGTAGGCAGGCGACGACGCCGTCCGCGCTTACGCCGGTTCACGGAATCCACATCCACATCCATGGAGCTCATGGGCACCAGAGAGTGGCAGAAGCCGGATCCTGTTGGAGCCGGCTTCCGGGACCGCCTTCGCCTGATCAAGTGAACTCCCGGCCGTTCCGTGAACGCCCGGGGCGAGGCGATCAGTGGATGTCGTCGGGCTGCCAGAGGGAGTTGCGCACCACTCCGTCATGGAGGGTCACCACCTGGGTGCGGGGCCGGTTCATCCAGGCGACGATCGCGTTGAAGTCCGGCCACTCGGCGGCGGCCTTCTGCCAGTGCTTGCCGATATCCGAGCCCGCCCGGTAGCACTCGTCGAGCGCGTAGGTGGTCCTGCCGGTCGGCGCGGAGGCGGGGTCGAGGGGGTTGGTGCGCTCCGGGCCCTTGGCGACGTTGTACGCGACGAGGAAGTCCTTGTGGGTGCTCCTCATGAAGGCCTGGTGACTCTTCCAGAGCCGGTCGCCGTCGGCGACGTTCCCCTCGTCGGTGGTGACCAGGATCGTGAGCTTGTGGTCGTCCTGCTTGCAGGAGTTCAGCGGCGGGGCCCCCGTCGACCGCCGGACCGGCTCGCCTTCCGCGGCGCCGTGGGCGGCCAGGGAAGACATCGCCCCGATCACCACGACGCACCCCAGAACAGCAGGCAGCCGGGTCCTGTTCAGTCTCTTCACCATGAGATCCCCCTCGGCCAAGGGACCGTTTCCAGCCCCTCGCTCGGCGACTCGGAAGCGCTTGTCTTCCCGGACCGGAACCGGGACATGCGACAGCGAGCGCCGATCCCACCGAAGGAGTGAGCCGGCGGCTGAGCGTCCACGGCGGCGATCGACCTCGCGGCCCGGATCCCCCTGCTACGCCGCGGGCCGTGCCCAGCGCTTGATGATGCGCGGCTCGGCGTACGGCGCCGGCCAGGCCTGCAGTCGCAACTGTTCGGTGGTCTCGGGGGCGTTGTCCGAGTCGATGTCCGCGAGGACGGCCGCGGCCAGGTTGCGCCGGGAAGCGCGTATGCGGATCCACCCCGCGGGCATGGCGAAGCGTGCCGCGTCGGGGAAGTAGTCGGTGCAGCCCAGCACGACGAGGCGTCCCGAGGACAGGTTGAGGCTCGCCTCGACGATGTGGTCGTAGTCGTCGCCGTCCTCGTCCGGCTGCGCCGCGAGGACGTGGACGCTGACGGCCACGTTGACGTTGACGGCGGTGCCGACGGCCAGGGCGTCCTCGGTGACGCCGAGGCCGTCCAGGACGGTCTGCTCGGTCCACACGTCACTGAGGTCGCCGTCGGACTCGTCGTCCAGGAGGTGGATCTGGAAGTAGTCCGCGAAGAGCTTGAGGTCTGTTGCCATGGAGGCATCATCGCTGGCGCCCCGGAGGCCACGGCGGTGGGGGTGGGGCCGTGCCCGGCCCGCGACGCCGTCACCGCCGGGCATGCCGGAGGAGTGATCCTTGGCGGAGGCAGGGCGCGCCATCTCCGGGGGAAACGGCTCCATTGGTCACACTGCACAGGTGCTCATCGAAGAGAACAAGCAGCTCGTCCGCCGCTTCTACGCCGCGATCGACAACGGTGACGTCGATGCCCTTGACGACATCGTGGCGGAGGACTATCTGGACCACTCTCCACCGCCCTTCCCCGGTTTCGGCACGGGCCTCGCGGGGCTGAAGGAGATCTTCCAGGTCTTCTGGGAGGCGACCCCGGGCACGCACGAGATCCAGGACCAGGTCGCGGAGGGCGACAAGGTCGCCACGCGGCTGCTGTGCCGTGGCACCCACGAGGGCGACCTCCCCGGCATCCCCGCCACGGGCAACCAACTGGAGATCACGGCGACGGTCATCCACCGCATCGAGAACGGCAAGCTGGCCGAGAAGTGGGCCGACAAGGACGTCCTGCGCTTCCTGCAGCAGGTCGGTGTCGTTCCGCCGCTCGGCATGCCGAACGAGTGAGGAAGACCGGCGACTGGTGGCCCGGCGCCTGGTGGCCCGCGGCCCGGTGACCGGCGGCCGGGCCGGTGTACGGAACGGCCGCCGGGACTTCACCTCGTGCCGGCCTCCTCGGGCGTGCCGTCGCCGTCGCCGCCGTCGCCGGGCTCTTGAGGCTCTTGAAGCTCTGGAGACTCTGGAGGCTCGTCGGGCGCCGGGGCAGGCGTGTCCGCCGAAGGAGCCGTGTCGTCGTCTCCCTTCGCCTCCTCCGTCTCCCCGCCTGTCTCCTCCGCCTCCTCGCCTTCCTTGCTTCGCTTCAGCCGGGCCAGGTCCGCTGCCAGCCGGTCCGAGAACAGACGCATGTCTGCCTCTGCTTTGAGGTCGAACACTGTGATCTCCTTCGTGCTCCGCCGGACCCGTCGGGCCCGGCGCCTTGCCCGGCGTTCACAGCGGCCGGAACCACTGGTCCCCGGTCGTCGCGTCGGCCCGGTGCGCCCTGACCACGCCGGTGTGCACCTCGTAGTACCAGGCGTGCACCGACAGCGTGCCGTCCTCCGTCCGCTCTGCCACGCACGGATGTGCGTGGAGCCGTTCCACCTGGGCCATGGCGTGCCGCTGGACCGCTTCCGCCAGGTCGGGGGAGTCGGGCATCGCCGGCCCGGACGGTGGTGCGGCCCTCTCCAGCCAGCCGCGCACGGCCGGCGCACGGGAGAGGTCGTCGCCGCGCACCAGGGCGCTGACCGCGCCGCAGTGGGAGTGCCCGCACACCACGATGTCGCTGACGCCCAGGACGCGGACCGCGTACTCGATGGTGGCCGTCTCGCCGGTGGGGTGGTCGCTGCGGTACTCGGGCACGATGTTGCCCGCCGTCCGCAGCTCGAACAACTCGCCCGGCCGTGCGCCTGTGATCAGGGCGGGCACGACGCGGGAGTCGGAGCAGGTGATGAACAGTGCCTGCGGGCACTGGCCGGCTTCGAGGGCGCGGAACTCGTCCGCGCGCTCCGCCACGTGCGTAGTGAAGGACCGGGCGTTGTCTGCAAGGGACTTCATGGTGGCCTTTCTCCTGCGGCCCGCGGGCATGCCGGGGAGCGCGGTGTTCAAGGTCAGCACTGGATGCCGGGTGCCGGTGGTGGTGCGAAGGGGGACGGCGGCCGGCGCGGGGGAGAGGGGCGGCCACGGCCGGGCCGGGCTCGGCGGGTAAAGCCACCCCTTTGCCAATACATTACCTTACGGAGGCGGGTCAAAGGCTGTTCAAGCAATGCCCTTGGATGCGTAATTCAGGCACAGTCGTACGGCGAACTACCAGGGCGTACGCCTTGGTAGTGAACGATCGGCGTGCGCCCCCCTGGGAATTCGAGGAGGTTCGGAAAGGCATGACGGATCCCGCACGCATCGACGTCCACCAGCATCTGATCCCGCCGGAGCAACGCCGCGCGATCTCCGGCCGCGCCGCCGCCTTCGGCTGGCCCGCGCCGGTCTGGGACGTGCAGAGCGCGATCGCCATGATGGACCGCCGGTCGATCGCCGCCGGCGTGCTGTCGTTCGCCGCCCCGGTCGGCCCGCCGGACGACACCGAAGGGGCCCGCGCCACGGCCCGCACGGTCAACGAGTACACCGCGGAACTGGTCAAGGACCGGCCCGACCGGTTCGGGCACTTCGCCGTCCTCCCCCTGCCCGACGTGGACGGCGCGCTCGCCGAGGCCGCGCACGCCCTCGACGAGCTGGACGCCGACGGGGTGATGGTGCTCTCCAACGCCCATGGCCGGTACCTCGGCGACCCGCTGTTCGAGCCGCTCTGGGCCGAACTGGACGCCCGCGCCGCGGTCGTCCTGATCCACCCCACCGCACCGCCGGGCGCCCCGCTCCCCGACCTGCCCGGCCCACTCGTGGACTTCCCCTACGACACCACCCGCACCGCCCTGCACCTGGTCGTCAACGGGATTCCGCGCCGCTACCCGCGGATCAGGATGATCCTGCCGCACGCCGGAGGCTTCCTGCCGTACGCCGCCCACCGGTTCGCCAGTGCGGGGCGGCTGCGGCCCGGCACCTCCCCTGAGGAGGTCCTGACCGACCTGCGCCGCTTCTACTTCGACACCGCCTTCGTGGCCGGCCCGTCCTCGCTGCCCTCGCTCCTGGCCTTCGCGGAGCCCGGGCGCGTGCTGTACGGCAGCGACTTCCCCATGGTCCCCGAGGAGTGGGGCACCGGCTACGACGCGGCGCTGGACAACCACCCGCACTGGGAACCCGGGCAACTCCACGCCGTCAACCGCGGCAACGCCGAAGCCCTCCTTCCCCGGCTCGCCCGGCGCTGACCCCGCCCCGTCCCGTCCCGGTCACTCCGGGACCCGCGGGCTGACGGTCATGCGGATGTCGTCGGCCGCCCAGAGCACGAACCGTTCGATCGGCGTCACCTCGTGTCCCGGAACGGGCCGGAAACGGAAGCGCTTGAGGAGCACCGCCAGTACGAGCTCGGCTTCGACTATGGCCAGGGCGGCGCCCTCGCAGCTGCGGGGCCCGATGCCGAAGGGGATGTAGGCCAGCCGGGGCCGCCCGGCCGTCTCCTCCGGGCTGAACCGCTCGGGCACGAACTTCTCGGGCTCGGGCCAGTAGGCGGGGTTCATGTGGACGGCCCAGATCGGATAGAAGACCGTCGCTCCGGCCGGGATCTCGTACTCGCCCCGCTCACCCAGGAAGAGGGTCTCGGTCGTCTCCCGCGCGCCGTACGGCCCGGGCGGGAAGAGCCGCATCGACTCCCTGAGGACCATGTCCAGGTACGGGAGCCGACGCAGATCGGCGTACTCGGGTGCCGCACGGTCGCCTAGTACGCGGTCCAGCTCCCCGGCGACGCGTTCGGCGACATCGGGGTGACGGCCCAGCAGATGCAGGGTCCACGAAACGGCCACGCCGGTTGTGTGGTGGGCGGCCAGCATCATCACCATGACGGTGTCGCGGATCCGCGCGGGGCGTTCACCGGCCTCGACGAGAGCCCCGATGAGATCGCTCCTGTCGGCGCGGTCGCCGACGCGGTCGCCGGAGCGGTGGTCCGCGACGACCTGGTCGACCGTCGCCCGCAGATGGGCCAGGGCCGCCTGCGCCCGCTCGGACCGTTCCTCCCGTGTGCCGGGGGCGGGAACCTCGTAGAGGTGCCCCAAGTGCTCGGTGAGCACGTCCTCGAAGGCGGCCACGACCCTGCCGGGATCGGCGACCTCGCCGCCCAGCGCGTACTCGCAGATCATCCGCAGGGACAGTGCGGTGAGCTCCTTCTGCAGCTCGACGGGAGCGGTCCGGTCGGTCCGGCCGGCCTGTTCGGCCCGTTCGGCCCGTTCGGCCCAGCGGTCCGCGAGCGCCGTCACGAGCGTGGTGAACCGCGCGAAGTGCCGCTCGTGGGAAGGCCGGCCGGCCAGCACCGACAGCAGCAGGCGCCGCCACGGCCCGTGCTCATCGGCCGGCATCACCTGCAGATTGCCCGTCTCGAACAAAGGTGCCAGGAACTCGAACAGCCGCTCCGGCCGCTTGTCGATGTGAGCGGTCCCCTCCAGCAGTACGGGGTCGGCGACCGATACGGCGGCCTGCGCACCCGGAAGCTGGAAGCGTACGACAGGCCCGTACGCGGCGTGCAGCTGCAACTGGTAGCGATGCAGACCGCCCGCGGCCGCGACAGCACCGACGCCACCATCCGCCCGGGGCTCGGGACCGGGGATGTCCATGGCTGCTCCTCCTCGCTTCCTCGCTCTCGCCGACAGCCCGATGCACAGGGCACCGGCCAGTCTCCTCCGCGCCGGGAGGCCGGTCACCATGGACGGCAGCGCCGAAGCCCGTATGCGCGCCCCGCAGCCGGTCTCGTTGCCCAAACCGGGAGGGTTCAGGCCTTACGCATACCGGTGTTGTCGTTGCCGTCGCCGCTGCGGTGCTTGTGCTGCTGCGGGGCGTAGCCGGGGAAGGGGTGTCGAAGAGCCGCGTGTAGAGCGTCTTCCGGCAGATCTGCGGCTGGAACACGGGCACCTGGTGTCCGGAGCCGGGTACGCCGACCTCCGCAGCGCTCCCATGGCCTTCTGTTGAATCTGCGTCACCAGCCGACCGGATAAACATACACAGCTACATACGGATGAACTTGCGTTGCTTCTGCTGTGCGGCTGCCTGCTGATCGGTCACGCTGCTGCATGGCCTGATCGGGGTGGCGAACGGTGACCGGTGGTGCCTGCGGTTGCCTCCGCGCGCATTGTCAGCCGAGTGCCGTGACCCGGAACTCCGGTGTCACGGACCGCCGTTCACGATGCCTGCTCGCCTAGCGAAGGGAACCCCAGGATGCCCCAGCTCGACGGCGCTTCTCCGCTCAAGGCGGGTGCGCGCAGTGCCCTCCGCCCGCACGATCTCGCACCCGGCGCCACGGCACCGGCCGTGGCGGACGCGCTGCACGGGATCCTCGCCGGGCCGACGGGGCTGGGCACGTCGGCGGCCCGCCTGTTCCGTACGGATCTCGCTCCGTCGGTGGGAGACGGGCGGCAGGTTTCCGGAACCCGCGGCCTGTCGGCGCCTGCGAAGTCCACGGCCACCGAGGCCGCCGGGGCCCGGCCCGCGGAGGGGCCCTCGGACGGGTCCTCGGAGGGATCCTCGGAAGGGGCTTCCGTTCGCGTACCGCCGCTCTACTGCCCGGATGCCGAGCGGGACGACCCGGCCCTCGGCGAAGAGGTGAACAACCGGCTGGTCGAGTGGGCGGAGGAGACCGGGATCTTCCAGGGCCGTCTCGAGCGGCTGCGGTCCCACAACTTCGGGCGGCTGTTCATGCTTGCCCACCCCGACACCGACGATCCCGAGCGCATCCTCACCGCCGCCCGCTGCGGACTGGCTGAGTGGGCCGTCGACGACCACTGGGTCGACGAGGGGGAGGACACCACACCGGAGCTGATCGGCTCCCGCCTGGCCATGGCCCACGCCGTCGTCGACCCCGTCCGGCTCCCGGCCCGCTACCTGGCGGAGTTCGAGAACCTCGTCCGGAAGGAGCCGGTCCTCCGCGCCTTCCGCTCCTGTCTCGATCACCTGGCGGGGATCGCGAGCCCCACCCAGGTCGCCCGGCTGCGTCACGAACTGGCCGTGATGTTCGTGGGCTACAACCAGGAGGCGGAGTGGCGCAGCTCCGGGCGGACCCCCGCCGTGTGGGAGTACATGCTGCACCGCTACGAGAACGCCTTCTACCCGTGCATGGTCCTGATCGACCCGGTCGGCGGCTACGAGCTCCCGGCCGCGGAATTCGCCGACGCGCGCGTGCGCCGCACCTATCTGTACGCCGGCACGGCCAATGTGCTGCTCAACGACCTGTATTCGATGAGCAAGGAAGACCCCACCGACACCAACCTTCCCAACCTCATCGCCACCGAGGACAGCTGCTCGCTGCAGGAGGCCGTCGACCGCGCGGCGTGCATCCACGACGAGCTCATGCACACCGTGGAGGCGGAGTGCGCCGTCCTGAGCGCGGCCGGCTCTCCCGAGCTGCGGCGCTACCTCGCGGGGCTGTGGGCCTGGATGGGCGGCAGCAAGGAGTGGCACGCCACCAGCCCCCGGTACCACGGCGCGCCGTCCCAGTGAGCCGCGTCGCGCGAGCCCCCGCAACGACCCAGTGAAGCCATATCAGTTCATCAGCTCACGGAAAGAGAAGCCACGGTGACCATTCAGCAGACCCACGCCCCGGTTCTCGCCAGCGCTTACCAGCGGTCCGTCGCCGATTACTGGAACCGGGAGAAGAACCCGGTCAACCTTCGCCTCGGCGAAGTGGACGGCATCTACCACCACCACTACGGAATCGGCGATGCCGACTGGTCGGTCCTGGAAGGCCCCGAGGAGACCCGCGACGAGCGGGTCACCGCCGAACTGCATCGTCTGGAGTGCGCCCAGGCGGATCTGCTGCTGAGCCACCTGGGTCCCATCGGCCCCGACGACCACCTGCTGGACTCCGGGTCGGGCCGCGGCGGCAGCAGTCTCGTCGCCAATCAGCGCTTCGGCTGCCACGTCGACGGGGTCTCCATCTCCGAGACCCAGGTGGCGTTCGCCAATGAGCAGGCCGGCAAGCACGGCGTGGCCGACAAGGTGCGCTTCCACCTCAAGAACATGCTGGACACGGGCTTCGGGACGGGCCGTTTCCGGGCCATCTGGAACAACGAGAGCACCATGTACGTCGACCTGTCCCAGCTGTTCCCCGAGTACGCCCGGATGCTGAGCCACGGCGGGCGGTACGTGACCATCACCGGCTGCTACAACGACGCCTACGGGCTGCCGTCCCGGGCCGTCAGCGAGATCAACGCCCACTACATCTGTGACATCCACCCGCGGAGCAGCTACTTCAAGGAGATGGCGAAGAACCGTCTCGTCCCGGCCGCCGTCGTGGACCTGACCGAGGCCACCATCCCGTACTGGGAGCTGCGCGCCCAGTCGCCCCTGGCCACGGGCATCGAGAAGGCCTTCCTGACCGCGTACAAGGACGGCAGTTTCCAGTACCTGCTCATCGCGGCCGACCGGGTCTGACCGGGCACAGCCCTTCGGCCCCCCTTCGGCCCCCGACGGAGAGTTCGCCGGGGGCCGAAGGGCTGGTCGCTGCTGCGTGCCGCGCGGGCCGCTCGCGGGCGTCACCGCCGCGTCAGGAGTTCCCGGAGAACTGCTGCAGCGCTGATGTCGCGGTCCTTCGTCGCGGTGAGAAGGGTGACGGTTCCGTGCCGGGCCAGGTCCTTCAGGTGCTGGAGGGACGCCGCGTGGGCCGTGTCGTCCAGTTCGGAGCGGTACCGGCCGGTGAACTCCTCGAAGCGGGCGGGGTCGTGGCCGTACCACTTGCGCAGCTCGGTGGAGGGCGCGACGTCCTTGCACCACTCGTCGAGTGCGGCAGCGTCCTTGCTCAGACCACGCGGCCAGATGCGGTCGACGAGCACCCGCATCCCGTCGGCCTCCTCGGGCGGGTCGTAGACCCTGCGCACCCGCACCTGCTGTGACCGCTGCATGGGCCCATCGTTCCGCGCGTCCGGGCGGAACGCACGTGGAGCGGGGCCGGGGTCCGGTCCGGGACTTCCGGCCGTGTCAGGGATGCGTTCCGGGGTAGCCGCAGAACCGTGCCGACGCATACGACCGACATCCCAGAGGAGGACACTCATGGGGTACCCGGACACTGCCGGCCTGCGGCCGGAGAGCAATGACGTCGTGGCGCTGCTGATGAAGCAGCACGAGGAGATCCGGACTCTGCTCGACGAAGTACTGGAGCACACCGGAGAGGAGCGGCGGCATGCCTTCCGGCATCTCGTCCATCTGCTCGCGGTGCACGAAACCGCCGAAGAAGAGGTCGTCCACCCCTATGCCCGGCGGGCCGCGGAGGGCGGTGAGCACGTGGTGGCCGACCGGCTCAAGGAAGAGGACGAGGCCAAGCGGGCGCTGAAGCGGCTGGAGAGCCTGGATCCCGACGGCCCCGCCTTCGTCGAGGAGTTCATGTCCCTGCGCGAGTCCGTGCGCGCCCACGCGCGGGCCGAGGAGACCTACGAGTTCACCCGGCTGCTGGACGCCGGCGACCCTGCCCGGCTGCAGGCGCTCGCCAAGGCCGTGCGCGCGGCGGAGGCCGTCGCACCGACACGCCCGCACCCGGGGACGGATTCCGCCGCCAAGAACGCCTTGTTCGGCCCTCCCGCCGCCGTGGCGGACCGCGCCCGTGACGCGATGCGCAAGGTGCTGGGCCGGAGCTGAGCCGGAGCGAGACCGTCGACCCGGCGCCGACCGTGGGCGGTGGACCCTCACCACGGTCGGCAGCCGTCTCGCTCCGCGCGATCACCCGGAAGGCCGAAGTCACCCGGAAGGCCGAAGCCACCCGGGAAGGCCGGAATCGGCCGGAGGGCGGCTCCGCGGGATCCGTACAGCCGCTGCCCCGCTCTCCTGCACAAGCGATGCCGCGGGGGCGGTGATAGGACGGGACGAAGGCCGGCGGCCCGAGACCCAGGAGCGGTGGATGAGCGTGGAGCGTCCCGGGGCCGGTGCCGTCGAGGTCGCTCTCGCGCCGCACTCGCGGCCGGCCGGCGGCGAGGAGGACGAGCTGCGGGCGGGCCTCGCCGAGAAGCCTCGCCGGATCCCGCACCGCTACGGCTACGACACGGTGGGCTCACAGCTGTTCGAGGAGATCAGCCGCCTGCCCGCCTACTACCCTCCCCGCTCGGAACGCAGGCTGCTGCGTGACCATGGAGCCGAGATGGTGCGCCTGTCGGGCGCCACCGAACTCGTGGACCTCGGAGCCGGCAGCGCGGAGAAGTCGGAGATCCTGCTGGCGGCCATGGAGACGAACGGACGCCTCGGCGCGTACACCGGCATCGACGTGAGCCTCGAACCGATGCGGGCCGCCGCCCGCCGACTCGGCGCCCGGTGGCCGGCGGCCCGCGTCACCCTGGTGCACGGTGACTTCGCCACCGCCCTGCCGTGGCTCCGGGGCGGCGGGACAGGACGTCTCATGGCGATGCTCGGCAGTACCTTCGGATGCCTGACGCCGCCCGAGCGGTCCGGCTTCCTGCGCGCCTTGCGGGCCTGCTGCGGACCGGGCGACCACGTGCTGATCTGCGCCGACCTCTTCCAGCCGGTGGACACCGTACGCCGTGCCTACCGCGCCGGATGCACGGGGGAACGGCCGGTGCGCCGCTTGTTCGCCCTCAACACCCTGGCTCACCTCAACAGGGAATACGGGGCCGATTTCGACCCCGCCTTCTTCGAACCGGACGTGGTCTACGACGTCCCCCGCAGGCAGGTACGAGGCGAGATCCGTAGCACCAGGCGCCAGCGGGTGGTGGTCTCACGGCTCGGCACGACCCTCGACTTCGCCCAGGACGAGACGTTCTTCTACGACGTGCTGCACAAATTCGAGCTGGGCGAACTCCTGGGGGAAGTGGAGTCCTTCGGCTTCCGGTGCCGCCGGCACTGGGTGGAGGAGGAATTCCAGTACGCGGCCCTGCTGCTGAGGTGAGCCGAGTCGCAGCTTCGTGCCTGAGGGGCCCTCCCCGCCCGGGGCCGGTCAGGCGCCGGCCTTCAGGCGGCCTGCCTGCCGCTGGCCTCAGCGAGTGGGCTGACAGGCGACGCCCCGTCCACCGGCGGCGCCGGCTCCGTGCGGGGCAGGCCGGGCACGGCCCGCAGGGGACGCTGAGGCTGTACGGGGTTTCCGGGCACGGGACTGCTCAGCAATCGTTCCTCGTAGCGGCCCAGCGCGAGCACCAAGCACAACAGGAAAGGAGGCAGGAGCAGGGCGACGGCGACCACGAGCGCCCCTTCCGCAGTGGCGGTGTGTTCCCCCTCGCCTTGCCGTACATGCCGGATACAAACACTCCTGCCCGGCACACCCGGATCGCCCGGCGCCGTGCAGGCACACCGCTGGGCCACCTGGAGCATTCCCGGCGCGGGCGGCCCTCCCGTTTCGGCTTGCCGCCCCCGGGCAGGCGGGTCAGCCTGAGGGGGCGAGCGGCGCCGCCGACGCCGCCGGCCCCGAGAGAACCGCATGACGAGGAAGGACATACACGCGTGCCCGCTCACTCCGCGTCAGGCCGAGGCTCCTCGGACCCGGACGCCAAGGACCAGCAGCTGGACCGGTTCCGCGCCGCGCCGCGGCACGACGCGCTCACCACCGACCAGGGGGTGCGCGTCGACGACACCGACAACGCGCTGCGCGCCGGGCACCGGGGCCCCACCCTGCTGGAGGACTTCCACAACCGCGAGAAGATCACGCACTTCGACCACGAGCGCATCCCCGAACGCGTCGTGCACGCCCGGGGCGCGGGCGCCTACGGCTACTTCGAGCCGTACGAGTCGCTCAGCGAGTACACCTGCGCCGACTTCCTCGCCGAGGCGGGCCGCCGCACTCCGGTGTTCGTCCGCTTCTCCACCGTGCAGGGGCCGCGCGGATCCGCCGACACGGTCCGCGACGTGCGCGGCTTCGCCACCAAGTTCTACACCCGCGAGGGCAATTACGACCTCGTCGGCAACAACATGCCGGTGTTCTTCATCCAGGACGCAATCAAGTTCCCCGACTTCGTGCACGCGGTGAAGATGGAGCCGCAGAACGAGATGCCCACCGGCGCCTCCGCGCACGACACCTTCTGGGACTTCTGCTCCCTCCAGCCCGAGTCCACCCACATGCTGATGTGGCTGATGTCGGACCGCGCCATCCCGCGCAGCTTCCGGATGATGCAGGGCTTCGGCGTGCACACCTTCCGGTTCGTCACCGCCGACGGGCGCGGCACGTTCGTGAAGTTCCACTGGAAGCCCGCGCTCGGCGTCCACTCCCTCGTGTGGGACGAGGCGCAGATCGCGGCCGGCCGCGACCCCGACTTCAACCGCCGCGACCTGTGGGAGGCCATCGAGGCGGGCGCGTACCCGGAATGGGAGCTCGGCGTCCAGCTCGTCCCGGAGGAGGACGAGTTCGCCTTCGCCTTCGACCTGCTCGACGCCACGAAGATCATCCCCGAGGAGCAGGTGCCCGTACGGCCCGTCGGCCGGCTCGTCCTCGACCGCAACCCGCAGAACTTCTTCGCCGAGACCGAACAGGTCGCCTTCCACACGGCGAACGTCGTACCGGGCATCGACTTCACCAACGACCCGCTGCTCCAGGGGCGCAACTTCTCCTACCTCGACACCCAGCTGATCCGCCTCGGCGGCCCCAACTTCAGCCAGCTCCCCGTCAACCGGCCGATCGCGGACGTCCACCACAACCACCGCGACGGCTTCGGCCAGCAGGTCATCCACCCGGGCACCAACTACTTCCCGAACTCGCTCGGCGGCGGCTGCCCCGCCCACGCGGGCGCGGGCGGGGGCGCCGGGGTCTTCCGGCACTACGCGGAGCGCGTGGACGGGGACAAGATCCGGGTGCGCAGCGAGAGCTTCAAGGACCACTACAGCCAGGCGGCGCTGTTCTGGAACAGCATGGCCGACTGGGAGCGGCGGCACATCGTCGAGGCGTTCCGCTTCGAGCTGGGCAAGGTCGACGCGGTCGAGGTGCGCGAGCGGATGACCGGCAACCTCGCCCACGTCAGCCAGGACCTGGCGGCCGAGGTCGCCGAGGGCCTCGGCCTGCCCGCCCCGGCGCCGGTCGGCGGCGTCACCGCGGCCGCGTCCCCCGCCCTCAGCCAGGAGAACCTGGCCGGCGAGGGCATCCGTACCCGCAAGATCGCCGTCCTGGCCGCCGACGGCACGGACACCGGGCAGGTCACGACGGTCCGCGACCGGCTCACCGCCCGGGGCGCGACCGTCGAGGTCCTGGCCGCCAAGCACGGCACCGTCCAGGGCACGGGCGGCGAATCCCTCGACGTCGACCGCGCCCTGCCGACCGTGGCCTCCGTCCTCTACGACGCGGTCCTCGTCCCCGACGGCGCCCGGGCGGTCTCCGCGCTGGCCGCCGACCCCGCGGCCGTGCGGTTCGTCGAGGAAGCGTACCGGCACGGCAAGCCGCTGGCCGTCCTCGGCGAAGGCACCCGGCTGCTCACCGCCGCGCGGCTGCCCGAGGACGCCGTCCTGGGCGAGTCCGCTCCGGACTACGGGGTGTTCACCGGCAACGGCACCGCCCCGGCGGAGGACCTCGCCGACGCCTTCGCCGACGCCATCGGGCAGCACCGGTTCCCCCACCGTCCCGGACTGCTCAACTGAGGTGCGTACCGGCGCGATGCGGCTGCTCCTGACTTCCGACACCCACCTGCCCACCCGGGCCCGCAGACTGCCGCCGCCCCTCCTGGCCGCGATCGACGACGCCGACGTCGTCCTCCACGCGGGTGACTGGACGGACATCGCCACCCTGGAGCTGTTCACCGCCCGCGCCCGCCGGCTCATCGCCGTCCACGGCAACAACGACGGCCCTGAACTGCGCGCCCGCCTGCCCGAGACCGCTCACGCCGAGCTCGGCGGGCTGCGCTTCGCCGTCGTCCACGAGACCGGCCCGGCCCGCGGCCGCGAGAGCCGCTGCGCCGAACGCTTCCCCTCCACCGACGTCCTGGTCTTCGGCCACAGCCACATCCCCTGGGACACCACCGCCCCCGGCGGCCTGCGCCTGCTGAACCCCGGCTCGCCGACCGACCGGCGCCGCCAGCCCTACCGCACGTACATGACTGCCAGTGCCGCCGACGGAAGGCTCACGGCGGTGACCCTGCACCGCATCGAGGCGGCGGAGGCCGGGTAGGAGACCGGGCCGCCGCCACCGCATGTCCTGCCGGGTTCCGGGTACCCGGGGCGCGCCCACCGCATCCGCGCGGTGGGGTGAACGCCCACGACCGCGACCACGGAGGTGGCCGACATGGCCCGGCAGCAGCCCAGGAAGACACCCCGAGACCAGCGCGGACCGGGAGCTCATTCCGGTCAGGAGAGTCAGGCGCGAGAGCGTTCCGTGCCGGGTTCGGCGAGCGCCCGCGAGGGCTACCGGACCGAGGGCGGCACCGCAGGCGACGAGGCCCTGGAAGGGGTGAGGGCGGGCGGCGAGCGAGCGGAGAAGGACAGGGACAAGGAGCGGACGCGCGACGAGGGGCACGGCAAGAGGACCCAGCCGTGACCGGCCGGCGCGGCGAGAAGCCCGCGGGTCACCACAAGGCCGTCCCCCGGGACATGCAGGACCAGCAGGCGGATGCCGCACCGGGGCGGGACCGGGCGACCCCGGCCTCCTCCCGCGGGTCGAAGAACGCCGGCAAAGCCGAGGGCGCCGGGGGAGCGGACCAGCGCACCGATAGGACGGGTGACCTCAAGCCACCGAAAGCGGACGAGCCCCCGGACTGAAGCCGGCGCTCCTCTCCTCGGACGGGGGCGGCTGCGTGTGCCGGTGCGGGGCGACCGCACGGCACCGGAGGCGGCCACGGCGACGGACGCCGCCCCTACCCGGCCAGCGCCCCGCCGAGGTCACCCCGGGGCCTGCCCGTGCCCGGGTTCGCCGGGGCGTCCGGCCCCGCCGAGGGCTCCTTCGCGGCCGGCCGGCGGGCGAACGGCAGCCTGCGCATCAGACGCGTCGCCACCGCGGCGTACGCGATGCCGATGACGAGCGAGGCGCACAGCGCCAGCGTCGGCGAGTGGTCCTTGAGGTGCGGGTAGACCTGCCAGTGCGTCAGGTAGATGGAGAGCGAGCTGCCGGCCAGCAGGCCGGCCGCCCGGTTCAGGGTCCTGGTGCTCGGCAGGACCGGGACCCACACCAGCAGGAGCAGACCGCAGATGACCACGGCCTCCCGCTGGGACTGGCCGGGGAAGTGGAACAGGCCCGGCACGGACGCCAGGACCGTCGTGGTCACCAGCAGGCGGTGCCGCAGGGTGCTCGCCTTGGCCGCGGCCCAGCCCAGGGCGAAGAGCCAGAAGACGACGACCGGCGTCAGGTGCGGGACGCGCAGGTCGAACCCGGGGAGGTTGTAGCGGGTGACCAGCCCGAGCGCTATCAGGGCGGCGGGGAAGGCGAACGGGAACCGGCGTTCGGTGCGGTCCAGCGCCGGGACGGTCAGGCAGACGGCCAGGGCGACCAGGAAGTAGACGAGGGCTTCGACGAACCAGTAGTGCCACTCCTGCAGGCCTTCGTGCGAGCCGATGACGCTGTTGAGCAGAACGGCGTTCTCGGGGTCGTAGCCCCGGCCGAGGAAGACCACGAGGCTGATCCAGGCGACGCTCGGCAGGGCGATGCGCGCGATGCTGTGCCATGCGTGCCGGGCGCGCTCGCGGCGCGGCGCCGAGGTGAGGTGGAAGCGGGCGAAGTTGAAGCCGGCGATGCCCAGCAGCACGTGCGCCCCGCCCTGGACGGTGAACAGGGGTATGTGGGAGCCGACGATGAGGACGATGGCGACGGCGCGGAGGGCGACTCCGGTCTCCAGCGTGCGTATGCGGCGCGCGGCCGGGCGGTTCCCGGGCCGGGGGAGGGGGTCCGCCGGCCGGAGTTCGCGGATCGGCCGGATGTGCCAGTCGGCGGGGAGGCGGCCCAGCGCCCGCTCGATCCGCAGCGACATCTCCACGTAGGAGAGGGAGTCGCCGCCGAGGCCGACGAAGGTGCTGTCCTCGGTGACGTCCGTCCGGCCGAGGACCTCCGCGTAGAGACGGCAGAGTGCCGTGGTCACCGTGGTAGCCGTGGTGACGGTCACGGCCGTCGCCTCGTGCGCTGTCGCCGTTGCCGTTGCCGTCGTCGGCGACCCCGAGGCTCCGGGGGCCCGGGCCTGCTGCCGTACGGCCCGGTAGTCGGGCTTGCCCGTGGCGAGCCGCGGCAGTTCGGTGAAGTGGCGTACGTGCACGGTGTGGACGGGTAATCCGCCCGCTTCCGCCGCCAGCCGCCGCAGCCGCGCGAGGTCGGGGGGAGGGGAGCCGGTGACGGCCACGATCAGCCGCTCGTCGTCGCCCGTGCAGCACGCGGTGATGCCGTGCCCCTCCAGGACCGACTCGATGCGCTCCGGTTCGATGCGCAGGCCGAGGATCTTCAGGAACCGGCTGCTCCGGCCGATCACCTCGTACAGCCCGCTGTCCGTGCGCCGCGCGATGTCCCCGGTGCGCAGCTCGTCGACGGTGCGTCCCAGGCGCAGGTCCGCCGGGGTCCGGGCGTAGCCCAGCATGACGTTCGGCCCGCGGTACACCAGCTCGCCGGTGCCCGGGCCGGCCGGGTCGCCGGGCAGGGGCTCGATACGGAGGGAGCCGCCGGGGACGGGGACGCCGATCGACCGCGGGTGCGCGAAGACGAGTTCGGGCGGCAGGTAGGCCATGCGGGCGGTGGCCTCGGTCTGCCCGTACATCACGAACAGGTCCCAGCCGGCGCGCCGGCCCAGGTCCGCGTAGCTGGCCACGCGCTCGGGCGCCAGCCGGCCGCCCGCCTGGGTGACGTAGCGCAGGTGGGGCAGGCGCATGGCGGCGAAACCGACCCTGTCGAGCAGGTCGAAGGTGTGCGGGACCCCGGCGAAGGACGAGCCGCGGGCGGAACGGAAGAAGTCCCAGAAGCGGGGGTCGGACACGGAGAGGTCGGTGAGGATCAGCCCCGCGCCGCGCAGGAGGTGGCTGTGGACGACCGAGAGGCCGTAGCAGTAGTGCATGGGCAGCGTCGTGGCGGCCCGGTCGTCCTCACGGATGTCCAGGCACGCGCTGATCGATTCCGCGTTCGCCTGGAGGTTGCCGTGGGAGAGGCGCACGAGTTTCGGCGAGCCCGTCGATCCGGAGGTGCTCAGCAGCAGCGCGAGGTCGGGGTGGAGCTCGTGCGCCGAGACGGCGCGCCGCTCGTCGAGGTGCCACCTGCCGTCGCCGGCGGGCCGCGCGACCACGTCGGGGTCGTAGGCGGCGGTGAGCGATTCCGCCGCGGAGCCGCTGCCCGGCGCCAGGAGGACGGGGTGGCCGGCGGCCAGGGCCGCGAGATGGACGACGAGGGCATCGGCCGTGTTGGCGCCGGCGAGCAGCACCAGACGTCGGCGGGGGCCGAGGCGCCCGGCGACGGCCGTCACGCGCTCGGCGAGCTCGCGGTACGAGACCTCACCGGCGGGGGTGACGAGGGCCGTGCGATCACCATGCGTTGCGAGGGCGCGGGCGAAGGGGACTGATGCGACTCCGTTTGGCTGGCCGAAAGAGAGCGTCACGCTGAGTATCGTAGATAAGGGTTGCTTTACCTGGAAGCCCGGCGGAGAGGGTCTTTTCCGGAAGGTGAACTTCCTTGCCTCTGCCCGAAAAAAGGGCCCTGACCTGCAGCAATGATCCAAAGCTGTTACGAGTCAGCGTCCCGGGTGGCTTTCTAGATCGTTGGGCGAGGCTCACCGCCCTTTGGGTGGGCTTTACCTTGACGCTTGGCTGTCGAGGTTCCTCATGAGGCGTTTTCGGCCTCCGGGGCTCCTCAGGCCGAAGGCCCTCCTGCCCGGGCAGGAGGGCCTTCGGTTCAGGACCTCAGGGAGCGATGGGCAGCTGACGCTTGTGGTCGGTGAGGCGGTAGCGGCGGACGATCGTGTCGAAGGCACGCTCGTCCACCGGCTTGCCCTCCAGAAAGTCGTCGATGTCGTCGTAGGTGACCCCGAGCGCGTCCTCGTCGGCCTTGCCAGGGTCGAGGGTCTCCAGGTCGGCCGTCGGGGTCTTCCACACCAGCTCGGCGGGAGCGCCCAGCGCGTCCGCGACGGCGCGCACCCGGCGCTTGGTCAGGCCGGTCAGCGGCACCAGGTCGGCGGCGCCGTCGCCGAACTTGGTGAAGAAGCCGGAGACCGCCTCGGCGGCGTGGTCGGTACCGACGACCAGGCCGTCGTGGGCGCCGGCCACCGTGTACTGGGCGATCATGCGCTGCCGGGCCTTGATGTTGCCGTGCACGAAGTCCTGGTGGTGGGCGTCGCGGAAGCCGACGCCGGCGGCCAGGGAGGCGTCGAGTGCGGCGTCGCTCGCGGGCTTGATATCCACGGTCAGCAGGTGGTCGGCCTGGATGAACGAGAGCGCGAGCTGGGCGTCGTGCTCGTCGGCCTGGACCCCGTAGGGCAGCCGCATCGCGTAGAACCGCGCCTCGTGCCCGGCCGCCCGGGCCTGCTCGACGGCGAGCTGGCACAGCCGGCCGGCGGTGGTGGAGTCGACGCCGCCGCTGATGCCGAGCACGAGGGAGCGCAGGCCGGTGGAGGTCAGCCGCTCGGCGAGGAAGGCCACCCGGCGCTCGATCTCCCGCTCGGCCTCGAAGGTCTCGGCGACCTCCAGTTCCCGGGCGATCTCCTGCTGCAGGGCGATGGACGCCGTCTCGCTCACGTCTGCTCCTCATTGCGCTTCACGATGTGCTGTCGCGCCCACCCTAGCGGGGCCCTGTTCGAGCAGGTCGAAGCGGTTCCCGCGGTGAGCGCGAGCGAGCTCGCCGGGGTGCGCGCGACGGGCGCGGTGCGGGCGCGGCGTGCGCCGTGCGGGTCACGGTGCGGCGGCGGTGAGGCGGACGGAGCTCAGGTGGGTGCCGGGTCCCGCGGGGCGCGTCAGCCGCACGCCGACGGGCACGTCTCCGAGGGCCTCTGCCACTTCTCGGTGCGGGTGGCCGAAGAGGTCGATGTCCTGCCAGACGACCGGCGTGGTGGCCGAGGTGCTCGGCGCGTCGCCGATCCGGTCGAGAACGACGTAGTCCATCCCCTCGCCGTGCCTGCTGCCGATCAGCAGCGAGACGCCTCCGTACTCGGCGGAGAACGACCAGTTCAGCCCGCACACCCATGTCTCCCGGACGTCGCACAGCGTGGCGAGGGTCCACTGCGCCGGGCGTTCGGCCATGCCGAAGGCCAGCGTCCCGGCTCCGCACGGCAGGACGATCCCGGTCCGGGGCAGCAGCTCGAACATCCCGCGACGGTACCCGGCTCGCCGCCCGCCCCGGGGCCTGGTGCGGTCTGTCCTAACGGCCGGCGGCGGAACCGCCGGCACCAGCGCCGGCGCCGGCCCGCGGCGTCGCGATCGAGGTCAGGAAGTCGTCGAGCATGGCGGTCTGTACGGCCTCGGGGAACCGGCCGGGGTCGAAGAGGGCCTGGACGACGAGTCCGTGGGTGAACGCGACGGCGCTGGCGGCGAGTTGCTCCGGGTCGGCCGTCGCGGGACACCTGCCGGCTGGAGGATGAGCTCGATGGCCTGGGACGACGTGTAGGAGTTCCTCGGTCGGCAGCCGGGCCCGCGTGGCTCCGCCGCCGACGGCGATCCAAACCGGGCCGGAGCCGGCTGACCGTTCGTCTGTGGCGGGACTGTGACAGGAGATTGTGGTGTGCGCCACGGCGGGCTTTGGTGCGGTCCTGGTCGAATCGGCACATGTTTCGTGCTTTTCGCGCTTTTCCCGTCGCCCTCACGGGCGTCCTGCTGCTCACGGCGTGCGGTTCCCAGGTGGCAGGGTCGGAAGATGGCGGCCCGGCGCGGGCGCAAGGATCCGGGTCCGGTTCTCCGGGCGCTTCCGGTGAACCCTCGTGCGGGGCCCCGGCGTCCGGTCAGGCCTCCGCGCCCGGCTCACCGGCCGTTCCGGGCGGTGCCGTCGGCGAGCCGGGCAAGGGCGGCGTGAGGATCACCGATGTGAGCCCCGGTGCGCGTCCCTGTGCCGGGTTCGAGGTCACCAATCACAAGAGCGAACCCTTTACGTACACGATCACCTTCACCTTCACGTCGGATTCCGGGGAAGCACTGGAGACGGCGAAGGAGTCGGTGCCCTCGGTCGGGCCGGGGCAGACCGTGAAGCGCACGGTCACCATGAGTGAACCTCTTCCGGGCGCCCGGAAGGCCATCACGGGTGTACGGATCACGAAGGTGAGGAGCGTCCCCGCCGCCGAAGCCCCGTCCCGAGGGGGCGCCTGCCCGTCGTCGGGAGTGCATGTGTACGCGGACGAAGGAGACGCCGCCATGGGGCTGCGCGTCGTGGGGCTCCTGCTGGAGAACTGCGGCACCCGGCCCTACCGGCTCAACGGCTACCCGCAGCTCCAGCTCCTCGACGGGGACCACCGGCCCGTGGACGGCGTGAAGATCCTCCGTGGCGGCGGTGCCATCGCGACCGGTACCGGAGCCGACGGGGAGCCCCGGCAACTGGTCCTGCAACCCGGCGAGCGCGCGCACTCCGGTCTGGTCTGGCGCAACACCACCGGGGGCGGCGATGCCGTGAACATCCCCTACGCGAGGGTGCGGCCGGAGCCCGGCGCTCCGGCGGTGATGGTGACGCCCGAACTCGACCTGGGCACGACCGGGCAGCTCGGGGTCGGTCCTTGGAAGAAGGACGAGACGCGCGCACCGGGCGGCGGTGGTACGCCGCCCGGTGCGCAGGCCCCTGACAGGCCGTCCGCTGCGAGGCCTCCCGCTTCGAGGCCGCCTGAGGCCGGTTCCCCGGCCCGGCCGTAGGGGGATTCCCCGTCCTGGTGCCGCCCGGGGAGCCCGGCACGTCAGTGCAGGATCTTCTCCTTCGCGCGGCGGAATTCCTCGTCGGAGATGTCTCCCCTGGCGCGGATCTCCGACAGCTTCATGAGCTCGTCGGCTTCGCTCTTGCGGCCCGTGCCGCCGGCCGTCTCGCGGATGTAGTGGTCGAACGCCTCCTGTTGTGCCTGGAGGTGACGCCGTTCGCGGGAGCCCATGCTCCGGCCGCGGGCGAGGACGTAGACGAAGACGCCCAGGAAGGGCAGCAGGATGGTGAAGAAGAGCCAGCCGGTCTTGGCCCAGCCGCTGAGCGTGTCGTCGCGGAAGATGTCGGCGATCACACGGAACAGCAGGATGAACCACGAGACCCACAGGACTATCCAGAGGACGGTCCAGAACGCGCCCAGGAGCGGATAGTCGTAGGCCAGATATACGTACTCGTTCATGATCGGGTCCTTTGTTCTTCCGTGCCCGCCCCGGTGGAGGCGGCGCCGAGTACCGCGAGGACGGCCAGGACGACGACGGCGATGCAGAGGATCAGGGCGACCACGGCGGCCGTCGGGTAGTTCCAGAGGACCAGGGCCACGACCGCTGCCACGATGACGATGCCGGTGGTCCAGCGCCGGTGCGTCTCCAGCCAGTGGCCCGTGGCACCGGTGCGCAGACCGGAGCGGGCCATGGCCCGTCCGGTGGCACCGGTGGCCCGGGAGCTCGCCGAGCGGATGAACCGGGCGCCGCGTCCGGGTCCGTAGAGATAAGCGGCCACGGCCGTGATGACCGCCGTGACGAGGACCGTGCGGGTGCTGTTGCGCAGGAAGCGGACGAAGGTGTCGTAGACCGCGGCGGCCGCGTCCGAGGGCAGGGCGGTGGTCGGGACGGAGTCGAGGTAGATGCGCCGGGCGATGACGAGTCCCACCAGGAGCAGCACCATCATCACGCCGATACCGATGGCCGCGACCATGAGGGCCACCCTGTGCGCGGGCGCCGCCCACACGGCGAACGCGGCCAGGACGATCACGACGACGGGCAGCCACGTCCCGACGACGTCGAGCAGGCGCATGGTGCTCTGGGCGTCGTCGAGCTTGTCGGTCTGGAACAGGGGGATCGTCTTGTCGACGTCCGGGATGTTCGCGGCCTTCTCGTAGCCCTCGGCGACCAGCTTCTGCTTGACGTTGTCGATGACGGTTCCCAGGTCCAGGACGACGGAATCGCCCTTGGCCTCCACGGCGCTGTTCCCCTCACCGGTGAGCGTCTTGACCAGGGCCGCGTGGGCCTTGCGGTTCGCGCCGTCCCACAGCTGAGCGAACTGGTCGCTCGTGACGACCTTGTCGATCACGGTGTGCACGGCCGTGGTGATGGCGTTCTTGAGGGGGCCGGCGAGGAGGTGCGACTTGTCCACGACGGCCGGCGGGGCGTCGGTCTTGGCGAGTGCGTTGCGCAGGGAGTCGGTGATGCCCTTGACGTCGACGTTGTCGACCACGCGGGTGGTCAGCCGGTCCGTGACGGCGTTCTGTACGGCAGGGTCCTTGGCCAGTGGTGCGACGGTCTGGACGTAACGGCCGGTGTCCGAGACCTGGCTGTCGGCCCAGGCCGCGACGACCGCGAGGGGTGACAGCACGAAGGCGAGCACCAGCAGGACGGAGGCCCCGGCGTAGCGCAGCCGCCGGTGGTGCAGGGTCTCGCGCTTCCGAAGGCGCGCGTAGTCGCGGCGTTCGCTGGGGGTCAGCGGTCCGTCGTCGTATGGTGCGCCGGATCCCTGGGGGCCGGGGGCGCGAGGCGGGTCCATGGCCTGCTCCCTCCTTCGGGTGGCATGTGCGCCGGGAGCGGGCACGCGCCGAAGATCGAAGGGCTCGTCTCACCCACAGGGTCGGCGCCTTGCGGCGTGCTCCGCATCACCCGCAGCGGATGAGCCGGGCGGACGCCGCTCCGCCGTGCGGGCGGACGTCGCCCCGTCATCCGGGCAGGCGGCGCATCTCCTCCACCGTCAGGCCGAGGTTCTGGAAGCGTGCGAGGAGCCCGAACAGGTGGGCCTCGTCCGTGACGGTGCCGAAGAACAGCGTCTGCCGCGAGACCGGTTCGGTCGCCAGTTCCGGGAACGCCTCGGCCATGAGGGCGGAAACGTCACCCGTCACGCGGAATTCGTAGCGCATGGTCGAACTGCCTTTGCCGTCGAGGCACACGTGGTGCATGCGCTGCATGCGCCCATCGGTGGCAGCGTGCGCGCATGCGGAGGCATCCGCCACCACCCGGAACAGGCGGTCCGTCGGCAAGGGACGTGCAGGGGTCGCAGGGCCTGCAGTGGTGTCACAGGGCCTGCAGTCGTCACAGGATCTGCAGTCGTCACAGGATGTGCAGTTCCCTGCCCCGCTCCACGGCGTCGCGGCGCCGCGAGACGCACAGCTTGCGGTAGACGCTGCGCAGGTGGGTCTTCACGGTGTTGACGGAGAGGGTGAGCTCGGCGGCGATCTCGTCGGAGGACATCATCTTCTGGACACACACCAGGACGTCGCGTTCACGGCTGCTGAGGGGCTGGACGACGCCGGGGGCCGGTTCGCCTTCCCCGTGCGCGCTCAGCCAGGCCCCCCGGTTCGGTGCGGGACCGGTACCGCCCGCCTTGTTCAGCAGGTGGCGCAGCCAGGGATCGGCCTCGATGAAGGGCCGGCGCAGCCGCTCGGGCCGGGCGGTGTCCAAGGCCCGGTCGAGCAGGCGCTGAGCAGCCGCCCTGTCCTCGGCCAGGAGCGCGGCGTGGGCCCGGAGCAGCAGGATGCCCACCCGGTCCGGCAGGCTCAGGTCCGGGGAGTCCTCGGCGCGGGCCAGCAGCCGCAGGGCGCGGTCGGTGCGTCCGGCAGGCAGGTGGGAGCGGGCGAGGGCGACGAGGGGTGCCGGTCCGCCGTCCGGGGTGCCGTGCAGGGCGGCGACGGCGGCTTGGTGGTCCCCTCGGGCCAGCGCCACGGCCGAGCGTGTGAGCGCGACCCGCTGGAGGGGCCACGGCGCGCCGTCCGTTCCCGGGCGGGGGAGGGCGGCGAGGGCTGCCTCCCGGCGCCCCCGGGCCAGTTCCAGGCGGGACCGCAGCACCGCCGCTTCGGTCGCCAGGGCCGGGCCTTCACGCACGTCAGGGCAGGCGAGGGCCTGTTCGAGCCGGCGCCGGGCGACTTCCTGGTCGTCCCGTTCGAACGCCACCACGGCCAGGGCGAGGTATCCGGCGCCGGACCGGTGGTCCGGCGGGGCGCCGTACTGGTCGGCTACGACCAGTGAGCGCAGCGCGTGGTCTTCTGCCGAGGTCAGGGCGCCCGCGGCGCTCTCCGTCAGTGCGAGCAGGCCGAGGGATATGTGCTGTACGGGGAGGGACGCCTCGGCCGGACAGGCGTCGGCGACTCCGGCGATCTCAGTGGCTTCGGCCACCTCATTGGCCTCATTGGCCTCGGCGGCGGCCTCAGCGGACAGGCGGCGGGCATCGGCGAGGCGACCGGAGCCCAGGAACGCCCGGGCGAGCCCGTACAGCCTCAGCGCCTCGATCTCGGGGTGCGCCCGGAGGCGTTCGAGCGGTATCCGCCCCATCGCGTCCGAGACGGCCTGTGCCGATTCCTCCGCCCGCTCCTCCACCTGCGATGCGCACAGCAGGTGCAGCAGCGCGTGGGTGAGCCCGGCCTCCGGGTCCGGCTCGGCGCCGTTCCGGCGCAGGTGCCGTTCGGCCACGGCGAGGCGCTCGCGGCAGCCGGCACGGTCATGCCGTGCCAGCCTGAGGGCGGCTGCCACGAGGGCCGGTTCGGTCCCGGCCGCGGAGGACGGCATACGGGAGAAGGCGCGCCCGGCACGTCCGGCCTCCGGAGGGGTGCACAGGGACCCGACCATCAGCTGGTGAACGGCCTCGGAGGCGCCGAACTGCCAGTCCCCGGCCTCCGCGGCGTGCTCCAGCGCCTCGACGGTGCGGCCCGATCCGGCCAGCCAGCGGGCGGCGCGGGCGTGCAGCCGCGGTACGAGAGCGGGATGCCGTATGCGCAGCTGGGCGCGGAGCACGCCGGCGAACAGCGGGTGGACCCGGCACCAGGACGTGCCGGGGACGGGGTCGACGAAGGCGTTCTCGTGGGTCAGCCCGGCCAGGACCGCCTCGGCGTCCTGGCGCCCGGTCAGGGCGTTCACCAGGTCCGGGTGGAGGCGGTCGAGCACACTCGCGCGCAGCAGCAGCTCTCTGGTGGCGACGGGCTGGGCGTCGAGCACCTCGGCGGTCAGATAGCCCGAGACCGCCTGCTCGGAGCCGGTGAACGAGCGGGTGAAGCCTTCCGGATCGCCGGTGCGCTGCACGGCCAGGGCGCACAGCCTCAGACCGGCGGCCCACCCTCGGGTCCGCTGCGTCAGGGCGCGGATGACGTCGTCCCCCGGCTTGACGCCGTGCCCGCGCAGCAGCGCGGCCGCCTCGTGCGGGGTGAAGGCCAGGTCGGCGCCGCGGACCTCCGTCAGCCGGCCGTCGGCCCGGTAGCGGTGGAGCGGAAGCAGCGGGTCCAGCCTGCTGGTCACGACCAGCCGCAGCAGCGGCCCGCAGTGTTCGAGGAGGAACTCCAGGCCGGCCGGTACCCGTCGGCCCGTCACCTTCTCGAAGCCGTCGAGGACGAGGACCACGGGCCCGGGCAGGCGCTCCGTCGCGGCGGCGAGCCGGGTCAGCAGGGAGGTGCCGACGCTGCCGGGGCAGGCCGGCACGGGGATGCCGCCGGGAAGCTGCCGGGGGAGAGCGCGCCGCAAGGCTTCCACGACGTAGCTCCAGAAGACGCCCGGTGCTCCGTCGTACGGGTCGAGCGTCAGCCACGCCACGGGCCCGGGAGGCTCGCCGTCGCGCACCCACGCCGCGGCGAGGGTGGTCTTTCCCGCGCCTGCGGGACCGGTGATCAGGGTCATCGGTCCGTCCGTGGCCGCACCGAGCCTGTCGAGCAGCCGGTGCCGGGGGACGTGGGCGCGCGGGGCGGCGGGTACCGCGAGCTTCGCGGCGAGCAGGGGATCACCGGACCAGGCCAGTGTCGTTCCGCGCCCGCCGGAGAACGGGGCGCCGGTCGGAGGCATCCGATCACCACCGTGCTAGACCGCTCCTCTGCTCTCCATCTTCACCACGTCCGACCGTTGATCGCACACGGACCCGCTCCGGGTTCCGACCGGTCCGGATCTCCTGAGCCGCAGGGCGACACACCCTGCTGAAAGCATCGAAAACGCCGACCGTTCGCCGTGCGGTTCTAGAGTGCGGTGCACCGGAACGCGGAAGGGGCGCAGGCGTGGAACGATGGCGGGCCCTGATCGTGCTCGGCACGGCCCAGTTCCTGATGGTGCTGGACACGTCGGTGATGAACGTCTCGATCAGCACGCTGGTCGAGGACTTCGACACCGAGGTCACGGCGATCCAGGCCGTCATCACCCTCTACACCCTGGTCATGGCCGCCTTCATGATCACCGGCGGGAAGCTCGGTGACGCGTTCGGGCGCCGCAGGGCCTTCGCGGTCGGCCTGATCGTCTACGGAGCGGGGTCCGCCGTCACCTCGGTGGCGCCGTCGCTGTGGGTACTGGCGGTCGGCTGGTCGGTGGTCGAGGGGCTCGGCGCCACCCTCGTCCTCCCGGCGCTTGCAGCCCTCGTTGCCGGCGCGTACCGCGGGCGGGAACGGGCGGTCGCCTACGGCGTCGTCGGCGGGCTGGCCGGAGCAGGCATCGCCGTGGGGCCGCTGCTCGGCGGATGGGTGACGACGTACCTGACCTGGCGGCTGGTGTTCGCCGGCGAGGTCGTGGTCGTCATCGCCATGCTGTGTGTCGTCCGGTGGATCCCGGACATTCCGCCGGAGCCGAAGGCCGCCCTGGACAAGGGAGGCGTCGTGCTGTCGGCCGCCGGGGTCGCCCTCGTCGTCCTCGGTGTCCTGCAGAGCAGCTCCTGGGGGTGGCTGAAGCCCCGGAACCCGCCCTTCACCGTCTTCGGTTTCTCCCCGACCGTGTTCGTCATCGCCGCGGGGGGCGTCGTCCTGTGGCTGTTCTGCGTCTGGGAACGGCGGCAGCAGGCACGGGGGAGGGAGCCCCTGATGCGCCTGTCGCTGTTCGGGGTACCACCGCTGAGGGCCGGGCTGACGATGCTGCTCTGCCAGAACCTCGTCCTGCTGGGCCTGTTCTTCGTCATCCCGCTGTACCTCCAGGTCGTGCAGGGCTTCGACGCCTTCCAGACCGGCCTCCGGCTGCTGCCCGTGTCGGTGACCATGCTGCTGTCCGCGATGGCCGGGCCGCTGTTCGGCCGGATCGCGGCGCCCAGGACCGTGGTGCGGTGCGGCCTGCTGGTGCTCGTGGCGGCCCAGGTGTGGCTGCTGGCCACGATCGAGCCCCGGATCGACAACCTCTCCTTCGGCCTGGCGATGGCCGTCCTCGGCCTGGGCATGGGGCTCCTCGCCTCCCAGCTGGGCAACGTCGTGCAGTCCAGCGTCGGGGAGGAGGAACGCAGCGAGGCGGGCGGCCTGCAGTACACCGCGCAGAACCTCGGTTCGTCCCTGGGCACCGCACTCATCGGCTCCCTGCTGATCGGTGCCCTGGTCCATGCCTTCACCACGCAGATCGACGACAACCCGAAGATCTCGGACGCGGCACGTCAGCAGGCCGGCATCGCCATGGAGGCCGGGGTCAGCTTCGTCAGTACGGACCAGGTGCGCGGCGCAGCCGAAAAGGCCTCGCTCCCGTCGTCCGAAACCGACGCGCTTGTCGACTCGTACGCCGCGGCGCAGCTCGACGCCCTCAAGGCCTCCGTCCTGGCCGCCGCGGCCATCACCCTCGGCGCCTTCCCGTTCACGCGCCGCCTGCCGGCCGAACGGCTGACGGCGGAGACGAGGACGGGGAAGACAGGGACGGGGAAGCCGGGGGAGGCCGGGCGGTGAGCGTGGTCCTGCGGCCCATCGGCACCGCGACGGGGCTGGTCCTCGCCTACTACCTCCTCCCCCTGGACAAGAAGTTCGAGGGAACCACCGCCGTGGGCCTCGTCCTCGGCCTGGCCGTCGTGGCGGCCCTCTTCACCTGGCAGATCCGCTCGATCATGCGCTCCTCCCGGCCCCGTCTGCGAGCCGTCCAGGCGCTGGCCACCACCGTGCCGCTGTTCCTGCTGCTCTTCGCGGCCACCTACTACCTCATGGAGCAGACCGGACCGGGCAGCTTCAGCGAGCCCCTCAACCGGACCGATGCCCTGTACTTCACGCTCACGGTCTTCAGCACCGTCGGCTTCGGCGACATCAGCCCCCGCACCGAACCGGCACGGATCGTCACCATGGTGCAGATGGTGGGCGACATCATGCTCATCGGCGTCGCCGCCCACGTCGTCGTCGGGGCGGTCCAGCACGCCCTCGCGCGCGGGAACGCCGACGGGCAACCGCCTGCTGCCGGGCCGTCAACGGGTCCCGGGAGCGCCGGCCGCGGGTAGGGCACGGCCACGGCCCGCCGTGAACGCGAGCTCCCACAGACGCCGCCAGTCCAGCCGCGGCCGCGCCTGCGGAACCCCCGGACGGTGCCGGGGAACCCGTACCCGGAGCGCACCGGGCTCCGACACGCAGCGCACCGGAGTGGGAAGGGCAACCGCTTCTCCGTCGATGCCGACCTGCACCTCCGGCCGGTCGGCGTCGACGACGATCTCGCCGGAAGTGAGGGTCACCAGGCCGGGCGCGCGCCTGCCCCGGAGCAGATCGGCGGCCTGCACCGCGCTGTCGGCCTTGACGCTCACCAGCCCCAGCACTCCGCCGTCGAGCCGGTCGCGCCGGCCCAGCCCGGCACGGTCGCCGACCCGGTACGGGTTGTTGCTGACCAGTACGGCCTGCGGGCCGTCGACGGGCGCCGCACCGGCGGCGCGGACCGTGAGCCGCGGGCCGTGCTGGTGGGTCAGCACGTCGGGCAGCAGCCGCAGCAGGGTGCCGACCTTGTCGTCGCGGTACGCCGGGCTCTGCACGACCTCCGCGTACGCGCCGAAGGACGCGTTGTTGACGAAGACCCGCCCGCCGATGCGCCCGAGGTCCACCCGGAGCTCCACCCCGTCGGTGAGCGCTTCCAGGCTCCGGGACGGGTCCTCGCGGTCGAGCCCGAGGTCCAGGGCGAAGTGATTGCGCGTCCCGGCCGGGATCACCACGAACGGCACCCCGTGCTCGGCCGCCACACCCGCCACCAGCGCCTGCGTACCGTCACCGCCCGCCACGCCGAGCAGGTCCGCGCCCCGGGCGAGGGCCTCGCGGGCGAGCTCGGCGACGTCCCAGGAGGGAGCGGAGCCGAGGAGCACGACTTCCGCGCCCAGCGCCTCGGCCTTTTCCTTGAGCCCGAAGCGCCCCACCTTTCCGCCACCCGAGCGAGGGTTCATCAGCAGGCAGGCGTGCTCGGGCGGCGCAACGGGCCGGCCGGGAGCCGCGGCGGCGGGGGCCGCTTCCGTCCTCAGCGCGGCCCAGCCGGCGACAGCGGCGAGCGCCCACAGCGCCACGGAGACGAGGACGAGCCAGAGCAGCTTCGCTGCGGCGTAGGACGCGAGCACGGCCACCGGGGCCGCCACGGCCAGGACCAGAGCGAGGCCCCGCACCACGCCCCGGCGCGTCAGGGCCCACCACCCGGCGGCTGCCGCAACCACCAGGCCGGCCAGCCCCACGGCCACCAGCACCACGCTCTTGAGCCCCGCCACCGACAGCAGGAGCACTCCGGCACCGGCGGTCGCCGCGACCGCCAGCCGCGCGCACCAGCGCTGCCTCGCCCCTCCGCGGGCGACGCCACGCCTCACAGAACCATGCCCGACAGGACCACGCCTCATGGGACCTCCAGCCCTCGGAGCCCTCCGGCCCCCGCGGCCCGGACGACCCCTTTCACCCATGGTCGCCGCCCGCAGCGGGCGGCGACCACCTCACCCGCAACGGGTGAGGCAGGCCCGGCGCACCGGGCCCACAGTGGGACCGATGAACGGCGGCGGACGTACCACCGAAGGATCACGACAGGCCCGTACGGCCGAGTCGGCGACGGTCCAGGCCCAGGCGCTGCTGCCGATGATCTGGGCCGACCCGCAGCACATGCCCGAGCAGCTGGCCCTCTTCGCGGTGAGGCGCTTCGGGCCCCGGGCCGACGCGTACGTGGCCCGCCGGAAGCAGCGCAAGCCCCTGGCCGGGGACGACGAGCTCCGCCGGGACGTCATCGCCCACGGAACGCGCCTCACGATCGCCGACGGGGCCGTGCTGGGCGGGCCGTTCATGATCACCATGCCCGTCAGCTTCGTCGCGGCGCTGCTCTCCCAGGCGCAGATGGTGATCGAACTGGCCGCCCTCGCCGGACACGACCCCCGGGGCGAGAACCGCGTGGCGGACCTGCTGGTCCTTCAGGACGTGTACCCGTCGACCGAGGTGGCCGCCCAGGCCCTGAGCGAGACGAAGCGCCACCCGCCGGGAGGCCGGGGACGGCTTCCCCGGCGGACACGGTGGTCGATGATCGTCAGGATGGCGGCGCTCCTCGGCATCGTGGGCGGGGGCGAGAAGCGCAGCCGGCTCCAGCAGGTGGTCTCGACGACCCTGATCGCGGCCCTGTTCCTCGTGGGCATGGTGCTGCCGCTGATCTGGGTGCCCGCCCTCGCGGTGATCTACCGGCAGAACACCCTGCGGCTCGGGGCGAAAGCCGTGCGCTACTACACCCCGGACGCCGCGGAGGAGTGGGGCGGACACCGCAGACGGCTTGTCCATGTGCCCACGGTGGCGGGCGTCGCCGCCGTACTGCGGGTCGTCGCCCTCGCGATCGTCCCCTTCGTGGTCGCGGCCGTGGCCGCCGTGGCGGGGCTCCGGCTGACCGGCGGGTTCTGGGGGACGTGCCTGCTCGTCCTCGTCGCGGTCTCCCTGTTCGCGGCGGGCGTCTGGTTCGTACACCGCCGGTCGCGGGGGCGGCGAGGAGGGGACGAGGAGTGACGGACATGGCTTCTTCGAGCACGCAGGAACCCCGCCTGACGCCGGGCGAACGCGCGGCCCGCGGCAAGGCGGCCCGCCGCCGGATGCCGCGCTCGGCCCACGCCCGGTTCGAGCCCCGGGCCGACCGGGCGGACCCGGTGGAGATCCTCGAACGGCAGAGCGCCGACCGCGTGCCGGAACTCGTCCCGATCCGCTACGGCAGGATGCTGGAGTCGCCGTTCGCCTTCTACCGCGGTGCCGCGGCCGTCATGGCCGCGGACCTCGGCGCCCGGCCCACCACCGGGATCGAGGCGCAGCTGTGCGGAGACGCCCACCTGCTGAACTTCGGCCTCTTCGCCTCGCCCGAGCGCCACCTGGTCTTCGACGTCAACGACTTCGACGAGACCCTGCCCGGGCCGTGGGAGTGGGACGTCGAGCGGCTTGCTGCCAGCCTGGCCGTCGCGGGACGGGAGAACGGCTTCTCACGGAAACGGCGCGCGGACGTCGTCCGCGGCAGCGTACGGTCCTACCGGCAGGCGATGCGCGGATTCGCCGAGATGGGCAACCTCGACGTCTGGTACGCACACTTCGACGCCGAACGCCTGCGCGTGCTGTTCGCCGACAGGCTCGGCAAGCAGGAGCGCCGACGGGTCTCCCGGGCGCTGGAAACCGCACGTCACCGCGACAACCTGCAAGCCTCCCAACGGCTCACCACGGTCGTCGACGGCGCCCGGCGGATCGCCGCCGATCCGCCCCTGCTCGTCCCGCTGAGCGACCTGATGACCGAGGAACCGCGGGCCGAACTCGAAAAGCGTCTCCGCTTGCTCGTCGGGCGCTACGGCCACAGCCTCGCCTCCGACCGCCGGCACCTCCTGAGCGGGTTCCGGATGGCCGACGCCGCGCGCAAGGTCGTGGGCGTCGGCAGCGTCGGCACCCGCTGCTGGATCGTGCTGATGTTCGGCAAGGACGACGACGATCCGCTGCTCCTGCAGGCCAAGGAGGCGGGCCCGTCGGTGCTGGCGCCGTACGTGCGCCCGAGCGCGTACCGCAACGAAGGACAGCGCGTGGTCTGCGGACAGCGCCTGATGCAGGCCGTCGGCGACATCTTCCTCGGGTGGGAGCGTGCCGAAGGGATGGACGGCCGCCGGCGCGACTTCTACGTCCGGCAGCTGCGCGACTGGAAGGGGAGCGCCCGGCCGGAGACGATGTCGCCGGGGCAACTGCAGCTCTACGGGGAGCTGTGCGGCGCCACCCTGGCCCGCGCCCACGCCCGGTCCGGCGACCGGATCGCGATCGCCGCGTACCTGGGCGGCGGCGAGGCCTTCGAGCGGGCCGCGGCCGAG
>NZ_JBAMDC010000699.1:0-1723 GCF_036961605.1 Streptomyces sp. KLMMK | reverse complement strand
CCCGCGCCTAGGATCTCCGCATGACAGCGGACGCGGACACGGACACGGTGGACTCCACGAACACGGCCGGCACGGCCTCCTGGGCGCCCGGGGACCAGATCCTCTGGCGCTACCGGGGCAATGCCACGGACCGCGTCCACATCTGCCGCCCCGTCACCGTCGTGCAGGACACGGCCGACCTGCTCGCGGTCTGGGTCGCGCCGGGCACGGCCTGCGTGCGCCCGCTGCTCGCCGACGGCACCCCGGTCCACCAGGAGCCGCTCGCCACCCGCTACACCAAGCCCCGCACCACGGGCGTCTCCCCGTGGTCCGGCACAGGCGTGCTGAAGCTCGCCCGGCCCGGCGAGCCGTGGTCGGTCTGGCTGTTCTGGGACCGTGACTGGCGGTTCAAGAACTGGTACGTGAACCTGGAGGAGCCGCTGGCCCGCTGGACGGGCGGCGTGGACTCCGAGGACCACTTCCTCGACATCGCCGTCTACCCGGACCGCAGCTGGCAGTGGAAGGACGAGGACGAGTTCGCGCAGGCGCAGCAGGCGGGCCTGATGTCCGCCGGGCAGGCCGAGCGGGTGCGGGCGGCCGGGCGGGCCGCGGTCGAGCGGATCGAGTCCTGGGAGGCGCCGTTCGCGGCCGGCTGGGAGGCGTGGCGGCCGGATCCGGCGTGGCCCGTACCCGCCCTTCCGGACGACTGGGACCGTTCCCCGGCCCGGATCCGGGCATGAGGCGGGACGAAACCCCGGAGAGAACCGGCAACCGCTTGGCGTCGGCCCTCCGGGCAATCGTAGGATCGGCCTCCGCGGTACTGCACAGCAGCACGGCACGAGCAGAGCACGGCATGTGACGCTTGTTCACGGAATTACGGTCACAGAGAGGGCGGGCGCCGTGAGCGGTGACGAGAACCAGCGGGACTACGACGGCTACGCCCGTCCGGGGCTGGACCGCAGCGGTCAGGCCGAGGCGTTCGACGCGATAGGCCACCGCTACGACGAGGCCTTCCCGCACAAGGAGGGCCAGCTCGGCGCTGCCGCCTGGCTCGCGGCCGCCCTGCCGCCCGGCTCCCGCGTCCTGGACGTCGGCTGCGGCACCGGCCTGCCCACCGCCCTGCAACTGACCGGCGCGGGCCACCGCGTCGTGGGCGTCGACCTGTCCGCCGGCATGCTGGAGCTGGCCCGGGAGAACGTTCCCGGGGCCGACTTCCACCTGGCGGACCTGGCGGACCTGCGGGACGGCCGGCTGGGCGCCTTCGACGGCGTCACCGCGTTCTTCTCGCTGCTGATGCTGCCGCGCGCGGAGATCCCGCACGCCCTGCGGATGCTCCACGGGCTGCTGAGACCCGGGGGGTTGCTCGCCCTGTCGATGGTCGAGGCCGACGTGGACGACTACGCGATCCCGTTCCTGGGCAACACGATCCGGGTATCCGGATACCTGCGGGACGAACTGCGCCAGGTCGTGCGCGAAGCGGGTTTCGAAGTCGCCGGGGAGAACTCGCTGGCGTACGCCCCGGCGAGTACGGACGTACCACCCGAGATCCAGCTCTTCCTCAATCTGCGACGCGCCTGACCCACGGTGCACCCGCGCGAGCGGGCGCACGGCCCCGACGGATGGAACCCCACGCGTGACGGAGCACACCGACTCCCACGGAAGCCAGCGGATCGCCGCGGTGCGGCAGGCCGCCGCGCCCGCCGCTGCCTCTGCCCAGGAACCGGAACCGGGACGTCCCCGGCCG
>NZ_JBAMDC010000698.1:0-1750 GCF_036961605.1 Streptomyces sp. KLMMK | reverse complement strand
CCCCGAAGTGTGGTGGGAGGACGCCGTCGAGCACCGCCGCGGCCGGGACGGCGCCGACGCCCTCGCCCCCTTCGCCGCGCTCGCCGACGCCATGGCCGAACTGCGGTCCGCGTTCGGCGACGGCGACGGCGACGACGGCCACGACGACGGTGAAGGCGACGGGTCCGGCGGTGCGCGGGACCTCGTCCGCGAAGCGCACATGCGGCTCAGGATCCGCGACGCCCGGCGGGAGTTCGGGGACGGGATCGCCGTCGTCTGCGGCGCCTGGCACGTGCCGGCCCTCGCCGAGCGGCGGACCGTCACCGCCGACCGGCAGGCCCTCAAGGGCCTGCCGAAGGTCAGGACCGCGATCGGCTGGGTGCCCTGGACCCACCGGCGCCTCTCCCGTCACAGCGGCTACGGCGCCGGCATCGACTCGCCCGGCTGGTACGGCCACCTCTTCCACGCCGCGGACCGCCCGCTCGAACGCTGGATGACGAAGGCCGCCCGGCTGCTGCGGGACGAGGACTTCCCCGTCTCCTCCGCCCACGTCATCGAGGCCGTCCGCCTCGCCGGCTCCCTCGCCGCGCTGCGCGGCCGCCCGCTCGCCGGGCTCACCGAGACCACCGACGCCGTCAGGGCCGTCATGTGCGACGGCTCCGACGTGCCCCTCGCCCTCGTACGGGACCGCCTCGTCATCGGGGACGTCCTCGGCGAGGTGCCCGACACGGCCCCGGCCACGCCCCTGCAGCGCGACCTCTCCCGCCTCCAGCGCAGCCTGCGCCTCAAGCCCGAACCGGACGCCCGCGAGGTGGAGTTCGACCTGCGCAAGGACACCGACGCCGCGCGCAGCCGGCTGCTGCACCGCCTGCGGCTCCTCGGCGTCGGCTGGGGTGAGCCGGTCCGCTCCCGCGCGGGGACCGGCACCTTCCGCGAGACCTGGCGGCTGAGCTGGGATCCCGAGCTGGCCGTACGGGTCGCCGAGGCCTCGGCCTGGGGCACCACCGTGCTCGCCGCCGCCACCGCGAAGGCCGAGGCCCGGGCCGCCGGCTCCGCCGCCCTCGCCGACGTCACGGCCCTCGCCGAGCACTGCCTGCTGGCGGAGCTCCCCGGCGCCCTCCCGGTCGTGATGCGCGTCCTGGCCGACCGCGCCGCCCTCGACGCGGACGTCGCCCACCTGGCCGAGGCCCTGCCGGCCCTCGTCCGCTCCGTGCGCTACGGCGACGTCCGCCACACGGACACCGCTGCCCTCGGCGCCGTGGCCGCGGGCCTCGCCGAGCGCATCTTCGTCGGCCTCCCGGCGGCGTGCGCCGGTCTCGGCGCGGACGCCGCGGAGGCCATGAGGGGCCATGTGGAAGCGGTCCACCGGGCGGTGACCCTGCTCGCCCCGGAAACCGGCGCGCCCCCGGACCTGCGCCACCGCTGGTCCGGCGTGCTCGGCGTCCTCGCCGGGCGGGACGGGCTGCCCGGGGGCATCCGGGGGCGGGCCGCGCGGCTGCTGCTCGACGACGGGCTGCTGCCCGACGGACGGGCCGCCCGGCTCATGGGGCTCGCCCTGTCCGCCGGCACCGAACCGGCCCGGGCAGCCGCGTGGATCGAGGGGTTCCTCGGCAGCGGCGGCTCCGGCGGCATGCTCCTCGTCCACGACGAGCGCCTGCTCTCCCTCGTGGACGACTGGCTCACCGGCGTGCCCCCGGGCGCCTTCACCGACGTCCTGCCCCTCCTCCGGCGCACCTTCTCCGCCTACGACCCCGGCGTGCGCCGCTCCCTC
>NZ_JBAMDC010000697.1:0-1752 GCF_036961605.1 Streptomyces sp. KLMMK | reverse complement strand
AGGTGGCCGGCATCGGCGAAGAGCCCGCCCACCACGGCCGCGGCGGTCTGCCCGATGTAGACGGCGCTGTTGTTCAGCGCCAGGAGCATGTCCCCGTTCTTCCCGCCGATGGCCAGCAGGCGGTGCTGGATGAGCGGGAAGCTCGCCCAGTGCACCAGGCCCCAGACGGTGAGGCCCACCGCGGCGCCGACGACGGAGTGCAGGGCCAGGGTGAGGGCTGCGAGGACGGCGGCGAGCAGGGCGACGGTGGCGGCGAGGCCGCGGGTGGAGTCGACGCGGTCGGCGAGCCGGCCGCCCCCCATGACGCCGGCGAAGCTGCCGATGCCGAACAGCAGGAGCAGCCAGGTGCGGTCCGCGTCGGCGGCGCCGCTGACCTTCTCCAGCACGGTGCCGAGGTAGGTGTAGACGACGAAGGTGCCGACGACCCACAGCGTGGTGGTGAGCATGGCGGTGGGGGCGCGCTTGATGCGCACGGCGCCCAGGCGGTCGCGGACGCCCAGGCCCGCGTTGCCCTCCACCGACGGGATGCCGGCCGCGGCGCCGAGCGCCGTGACGAGGGCGAGCAGGGCGACGAAGCCGAACGCCCAGCGCCACGAGGAGAGCTCGCCGATGGCATTGCCGATCGGGACGCCCAGGGCGATGGCGCTGGTCATGCCCGCGTAGACGATCGCGAGGGCCCGCCCGCGCCGCTCGGGCGCGGTGATGCGGGCGGCGACGGCGGAGGCGGTGGAGGCGTAGAGCGCGGCGGAGGCGCCGGCGACGACGCGGCTGAGGAGCAGCACGGCGTAGTTCGGGGCGAACGCCGAGAGGGCGTTGCCCACGGCGAAGACGATGAGCACGGCCAGCAGCAGCGTGCGCCGGTCGAGCCGGGAGGTGACGCTGGCCAGGACCGGGGCGGCGACGGCGTAGGTGATGGCGAAAACGGTGACCGTCTGACCGGCCGCGGCCGTCGACAGGTCCAGCTCGTCGCCGAGCGCGGGCAGCAGCCCGGACACGATGAACAGGTCCGTGCCGATCGCGAACATGCCGAGGGCCAGGAGCCAGACCTTCGCCGCGCCCGGCCACCCGCCCTTCGGCGCCTGCGCCGCTGCCTGCTGGGTCATCGCACGACCTCTTCCCCGGTTGCTAACCGGTAGTACGGTTACTCGGTCCGCGTAACCTATCATGGGGTTATGGCTGTGGAACAGGTGCAAGATCGCCAAGTGCCGGAGCGCTGGGTCTGGTACGGCGGGCGGCTGAGCGTCGACTTCGTCAACACCCTCCGTGACCGCTTCAAAGGCGGCCGCGAACTGCTGGTGGGCCCCGGTGACCTCGCCGAGTGGTTCGCCGAAGCGGGCGTGACCCCGCAGGACGTCGCCGTGGACGACGCGCTGCTGCGGGAGGCGAGGGAACTGCGCGAGGCCATCGACGCCGGGTACCGGGCGAGCGTCGCGGACGAGCCGTTCCCCGAGGCCGCGGCCGGCACGATCAACGTGTGGCTGGCGCGCCTCGGCGAGCACCCCTCGCGCCTCGACGTGCAGGACGGCACCGCCGTCTTCCGCACGGACACCGCGCCGGCCGACGCCCGCCGCGCGCTGTGCCGGATCGCCGTCGACGCCGCGACCCTGCTCGGCAGCGGCGACACGCGCGCGCGGCTGCGCATCTGCGACGGGCACAACTGCAGCGGCCGCTTCGTCGACAAGTCGGTGGGCAGGCGGCGCCGCTGGTGCTCGATGGCCATCTGCGGAAACCGGGCGAAGGCGGCACAGCACC
>NZ_JBAMDC010000696.1:0-1772 GCF_036961605.1 Streptomyces sp. KLMMK | reverse complement strand
TGCCGCGACGCCCTGCCGCCACCAGCACGGCCGCTCCCAGCAGCGGCACCACGACGATCAGCGGGAGCAGCAGGTCCACCGCGGATCAGCCCTTCAGTTCCGACAGCTCGTCCGGGTCGACGGTGCCGTGCCGCTTGGCGGTCTGGACGACGAGGGCGAGCAGCAGGGCGGTCACGGTCGCCCCCACGACGACGTCGGTGAGGGCGAGGGCCTGGACGACCGGGTCCACGACGGGCGCGTCGGTCGGCAGGTCGGAGAAGACGGGCGCCGTGGCGCCCTTGCGGTAGCCGACGGCCAGCAGCAGGACGTAGGTGGAGGACTGGGTGACGGCCAGGCACCCGACGGCGTGGACCAGATTGCGGCTGGTGGCGATGCCGTGGACGCCGACGAGGAAGATCCAGCCGGCGGTCAGGTAGGGCAGCAGGCTCATGCTGTGCGTCCTTTGTCCTTCGCGTCGTCGTCCTCGCCTTCGATCTCCAGCGCCTGGCCGAGGAAGTGCGCCAGCAGCACGACGACGGCCGAGGTGACCTCCACCCCGACCGCGGCGTTCAGCAGCGGCACCGTGCCGCCCGAGGAGAGGGTGTTGAAGGTGCCCAGCGGCAGGGTGTTGGCAAGGTAGGCCGAGCCGGCGATCAGCCCGGCCGCGCCGAGCAGCACGTAGGCGGCCTCCCCGGTGCCGTCGGCCAGTTCGAACAGCCCCAGGGGCCGGACGCGCTCCAGCGCCTTGTAGTCGACGGCGATGTACAGCAGGTGCAGGGACGTGGCGACGACCACGCCGCCCTGGAAGCCGCCCCCGGGGCTGAGCTGCCCGTGCGCGATGACGTAGAGGCCGATGAGCAGGGTGACGGGCAGCACGAGGAGGCCGTAGCGGCGCAGCGCGGCCGGCACGTCGGCGGGCTCGGGCGGGACGCGTTTCTCGTCGCGGGTCCGCCGCAGCAGGACGACGGTGCCGAGGACGCAGGCGAACAGGACCGTCTCCTCGCCGAGCGTGTCGAAGGCGCGCTGGTCGAAGTTGACGGAGGAGACGGCGTTCGCGGTGTGCTGCTGCAGCGCGGCGCGCACCGCCCGGTCGCCGTAGGGGTGCCGGGAGCCGCCGAAGCCGGGCAGCTCCGTGCAGGCGGCGGCGTACAGGGCGGCCGTGGCGAGCAGGCCGGCGGTCAGCACCCACAGCCGCAGGCGGCGCGTCATTCCCGCCGCCCGTCGCGCCGGACCTTGCGGACCGTCAGCAGGATCATCAGCGGGGTGACGGCCGAGCCCACGGCGAGCTGTGCGAGACCGACGTCGGGGGCCTGCAGGACGGTGAACAGCGCGGCGAGCGCGAGACCGAGCAGGGAGAGCACGACGGCCTGCCGGGCCGGGTCGCGCTGCAGCACCGCGACCGTGGCCGCGGCCGCCACGAGCAGCAGCACGACGGCGATCAGCGCGTCAGCCATGGCGCACTGCCGCCGAGGTGACGACCCCTCCGGCGATCAGCAGCAGGCCGATGAGGACCAGTTTACCCAGGGCGCGGCCGGGGCCGGCCGCGATGCACAGGGGGACGATGGTCGCCGGGGTGGCGATCAGGACGGCCGGGGTGAGCAGACGCAGTCCGGGCGGCCGTTCACCGGTCCCGTCGCCGAGGAGGCGGGTGAAGACCAGTGTCCCGGCGGGCCCCAGCACGGCCACGACCAGCGCGAGGTCCACGTAGGAGGGCCGTCCGTACCCCTGGGCCAGCAGGAGGAAGACGAGGCACAGCAGGAGCGTCGCCATGTTCTGCGCGGCCACGCGCCGCC
>NZ_JBAMDC010000695.1:0-1762 GCF_036961605.1 Streptomyces sp. KLMMK | reverse complement strand
TGGCTCTGGCAAGATTTTCGTAGCCGGAGATCATCTCGGTGACACGGTCGACCGGTTCGCGTAGTGGCGGCGGAGGTGGGCGATCAGGACGGCGCGGTGGCGGAGGAGTGAGACGCCGGCGCGGCCAGCCATCAGGCGTTTCTGCAGCTTGACGTCGGTGATGCGGCCTTCGTTGACACCGGAGTTGTAAGGGGTGGTGATGCCTTGGGCGACGGCATGCCGGTCCTCGTGCAGGGCTCCGGCGAGGCTGGCGAGAGGGGCCAGTCCGCTGTTCGCCAGGTCATTCAGCCAGCCTGGCAGAGGTGTGGCGTCCCGGTCCTCGAGCATGGCCGCGAAGCGGCGGACCAGGTCGTGGGTGTGCCTGAGTTCTGGGCAGTGATCGAGGAGCCGGGGTAGGCGGTCGTTGATGTGCAGGTTGCGGCGGTCGGGGCGGGTGGTAATCCATCGGGCGGCTTCCCGCGGGGGAGGGTGGTCGCTCGCGCGGCTCGTCGAGGGGCAGGCCTCGTCGCAGGGGTGCGACGGCCATTTTCACGCGCTGGTAGTGGCCGAGGTAGCCCTTGGCCTGGAGTTCCTCGTGCAGGATCTTCGCGCTGTGCTGTCCCTCGTCCCAGCGTTGTTGCAGGTAGTCGAGGTAGGGGTCCAGGGTGGAGCGCTTGCGGGGCGGCCGGCGCATCACTTCCTGCCAGGTCCGGGCCCGGGCGTACTTGGCGACGGTGCGGCGGTCCAGGCCGAGTTCCCGGGCCACGGAGCTGTGGCTCCGGCCGGTGCGGGTCAGGGCGTGAACGGACTCGAACGGCCGGCGGGCATGCTCCCCGGCCCGTGTGTTGGCCGCTGTGTGCTCAGCGGCCTCCTCGACCGGTGCGGGATCGGTCTCGCTGACCGGGGACAGTGCTGCGGGCAGGCAGCTGCGGTGGGTGGAGGCGATGTCCTGAACGCGCCGGGACAGGCCTTGCCACAGGTGAAAACGGTCGCTGACCTGGACGGCGTCGGGGGCGCCGTCGGCTATGCCCTGCCGGTAGGTGAGTGAGCCGTCGCGGCAGGCGATCTCGACTCCGGGATGCGCGCGGAGCCATCGGCTGAGCTGTTCGGCGTCCCGGCCCTCCCAGAGTGTGAGCGGGAGGCGGGTGGTGGCATCGACCAGGAGGGTGCCGTAGGTGTCGCCGTAGAGCGCGAAGTCGTCCACCCCCAGCACCCGGGGTGTGACCAGCGGCGGCAGCGGCATCCGCATCAGCTGGGCGAGCACGGTGCACCGCGAGAGTCCGACGTTCATGACGCGCAGCATCCGGGCCCCGCCCCGGCCCGCCAGCACCACGCCGACCGACTCGACCAGGTGCTGCAGCAGCGGCGTTCGCCGCTGGTAGCGGACGGTCAGCCCAGGGACCTGTTCGGCGAAGGTCACCTTCGGGCAGGACGGGTTCTCGCAGTACAGACGACGCACGGACAAGTCGATTCGGACCGGCCGGCCGCCGAGCGCCGCATCGGCGAGGTGCCGGACATAACGGCTGTGGGTCCAGTCGCTCAGGACACCGCACCCGCTGCATCCCGCTGGAACACGGGAGCGGGTACGAGCCTCGATCACCACGACAGGACCAGAAGTATCAGCCGAGAACACCAGTAACCCGGCCAAGTGCGGTAACAGCTTTGACAGTTCAACAGAACACACTCAAAGGCTGCCCACACCGCAAACCAGGCGACTGCACGCATCGGGATGATCTCCGGCTACGAAAATCTTGCCAGAGCCACGTTCAGGTGTACGCCGACA
>NZ_JBAMDC010000694.1:0-1775 GCF_036961605.1 Streptomyces sp. KLMMK | reverse complement strand
ATCCGTGGACCCTTGGGTCCGTGGACCTTTAGGTCCGTGAACCTCTAGGTCCGTGGATCAGATGAGGCCGAGGGCGCGGACCGCGTCGCGCTCCTCCGCCAGCTCCTGGACCGAGGCGTCGATGCGGGCGCGGGAGAAGTCGTTGATCTCCAGGCCCTGGACGATCTCGTACTTGCCGTCCTTGCAGGTGACCGGGAAGGAGGAGATGAGGCCCTCGGGGACGCCGTAGGAGCCGTCCGACGGGATGCCCATCGAGGTCCAGTTGCCCTCGGCGGTGCCGTTGACCCAGGTGTGGACGTGGTCGACGGCGGCGTTGGCGGCCGAGGCGGCCGAGGACGCGCCACGGGCCTCGATGATCGCCGCGCCGCGCTTGGCGACGGTCGGGATGAAGGTGTCCGCGAGCCAGGCCTCGTCGTTGACGATCTCGGCAGCATTCTTACCGGCGATCTCCGCGTGGAAGATGTCCGGGTACTGGGTGGCCGAGTGGTTGCCCCAGATCGTCAGGCGCTTGATGTCGGCGACGGACGAGCCGGTCTTCTGGGCCAGCTGCGTCAGGGCGCGGTTGTGGTCCAGGCGGGTCATCGCGGTGAAGCGCTCGGCCGGGACGTCCGGCGCGGCGGCCTGGGCGATGAGGGCGTTGGTGTTGGCCGGGTTGCCCACGACGAGGACCTTGATGTCGTCCGCGGCGTGGTCGTTGATGGCCTTGCCCTGCGGCTTGAAGATGCCGCCGTTGGCCTCCAGCAGGTCACCGCGCTCCATGCCCTTGGTGCGCGGGCGGGCGCCGACCAGCAGCGCGACGTTCGCACCCGCGAAGCCGACGTTCGGGTCGTCGGTGATGTCGATGCCGCGGAGCAGCGGGAAGGCGCAGTCGTCGAGCTCCATGGCGGTGCCCTCGGCGGCCTTCAGGCCCTGCGGGATCTCCAGCAGGCGCAGCTTGACCGGCACGTCGGCGCCGAGGAGCTGACCGGAGGCGATGCGGAAGAGCAGCGCGTAGCCGATCTGGCCGGCTGCACCGGTGACGGTGACATTGACGGGAGTGCGGGTCATGGCGATCTCCTGCTGCGAACTGGGGTTGGGTGTCCCTGCCCATGAGTGAGGATCTCTCTCGGTATCAAGAGATCCGGCGTCAGGCTATCCGACCCGGCCCGCTCCGAACCCCCGCCCCCGTGTGGGACGCCTCACCGTGCCGCGCCCGGCGCCCCGGCCGCCGGGCGCTCACCCGGCCGGGGCGGAGGCGGCGCGCGCCACCGTGCACCCCTTGGGCCCCGAGGTCAGCGCCGCGCAGGCCGTGGCCTTCCCCGGTCCGGAGACCGCGACCATCGGGGTGTAGCCGTCGGCGTCGCGCACCACCTTGCCGGACTCCGAACGGGCGGGCACGCCGCCGTCCGCGGCCGCGTCTATCCGGACGGCGTCGCCCGGGGCCGCCTGCGTTATCCGCGCCCATGCCGCGCCGCACACCTGGCTGTAGCGGACCTCGACGTAGGACGTACCGACGGTCGCGGATCCGGCGGTCGTCGCCCGGCCGCCGCCGCAGCCCATGGCCTCGGGGTCTTTGCCACTGCACTCCGTGCCCGTGCACTTGACGCCGGCGGGCAGGACGACGGAGGGCGAGGCGAGCGGCGGCGCGCTGCCGGGGCCCCCGCCCGCGCCGTCGCCGACGCCCAGCAGCAGGACGACCGCCGCGACGACGAGGAGGGCGCCCACCACGCCCGTGACGAAGAGGGCCGCGCGGCGGCGGGGCGCCGGGCCGTCGACCGGGATGGCCTTCGCACGGT
>NZ_JBAMDC010000693.1:0-1779 GCF_036961605.1 Streptomyces sp. KLMMK | reverse complement strand
GGACGCCACGGCCCAGTACGCCGCCCTGCGACTGGCCCCCGAGGTCACCGCCCTGGCCGACGAGCGCATCCTGGCCGACACCCCCGAGGTCGAGCTGACCGCCTACGACCGGCCCGACTTCAACGACGCCCTGCAGGCCGCCGGCACGGGCGCCCAGGCCACCCAGGACCTGATCACCGACGCCCAGGTGCTGCTCTCCGCCGTCGCCCAGCTGATCGCCGCGGCGGCCGTGCTCACCGCCCTGCACCCCCTGCTCCTGCCCCTGCTGCTCCTGGCCGTGCTGCCCAAGGGAGCCGCCGCCGTCGCCGCGGCCCGCATCGCCCACCGCGCCGCCCACACCAGCCTCGCCGACAACCGGCTGCGCTACCTCCTGCGCCGCTTCAGCACCGAGCCGCGCACGGCCGCCGAGATCCGGGCCGGCACCATGGCCCCGTACCTGCGCCAGTGGTACGCCCACCTCACCGACCGGATCCGCACCCGGCACCGCGCCGCCGCCCCCCGCGTGCTGCTGGTGACGCTCTGCGGCGCGGCGGGCTCCGGCGCCATGCTCGCCCTCACCTGGCTGACGGTCGGCGCGCTCGTCCTCGGCGGCGCCATGGGCCTGGCGGTCGCCGCCACCGCGGTCGTCGCCGTACGGGCCTCCACGGCCGCGCTGACCTCCCTGGTCATGGCGGGGGCCCGGCTCTTCCGCACCTCGCTCTACCTCCAGGACTGGCAGGCGTTCCTGGACCTGGCCGAGGAGCTGCGGGCCGTACGCGGCCCGCTGCGGCTCGGGGCCGGCGGCCCCCGGGAGATCCGCGCCCACGACGTCTCCTACCGCCACCCCGGCGCTGCGCCCGGCAGGCCCGCCCTCGACGGCGTCAGCGTCACCCTGCGCTCGGGCGAACTCGTCGCGCTGGTCGGGGAGAACGGCTCCGGGAAGACCACCCTCTCCCGGCTGCTGACGGGGCTGTACCTGCCCACCGCCGGACGGGTCACCTGGGACGGCACCGACCTCGCCGAGACCGACCCCCAGGACGTCTGGTCGCGCGTCGGGCTGGTCCCGCAGGACTTCACGCGCTGGCCGATGGCGGCCCGCGAGAACATCACCCTGGGCCAGCCCCGCGGCGGCGACGACCTGGTGCACGCCGCGGCCCGCGCCGCGGGCGCCGACAGCGTCCTCCACGGTCTCCCGGGCGGCCTGGACGCCCTCCTCGCCAAGTCGTTCTGGGGCGGCCACGACCTCTCCGGCGGCCAGTGGCAGCGCTTCGCCGTGGCGCGCGCCTTCTACCGCGAGGCCGCCGTCCTCGTCCTCGACGAACCCACGTCCGCGATGGACCCGCGCGCCGAGCACACCGTCATCAGCCGCTTCAAGGAGCTCGCCGCGGGACGCGCCGCCGTGTTCGTCACGCACAATCTGACCAACACCCGCATCGCCGACCGCATCGTCGTCCTGGCCGAGGGCCGCGTCGTGGAGGAGGGCACCTTCGAGGAACTCGCCGTCGGGGGAGGACTCTTCGCAGAGCTGTACAAATTGTCCCAGGACCGGTGACGCGGCGCCGGCCCGGGCGGCCGTGGCAACGCCGGGTTCTTAAAACCCTCTTACCTCCGTTCGTTATCAACTCCCCATGCACCTCTTCACCTCCTGCCGCACCGCCCGCGCCGCCGCCGTCGTGCTCGCGGCCACCCTCCCGTGCATCACCCTCGCCGGGCCGGCCCACGCCGCCGCGCCCGCCCGGACGGTCCACGTGCACGGCCAGTCCGTGGACCTCCCCGTCCGCGGCGGCACCGCCACCGTCG
>NZ_JBAMDC010000692.1:0-1784 GCF_036961605.1 Streptomyces sp. KLMMK | reverse complement strand
CGTGCGGCGGCCCGGCGGGGGAGGGTGTGTTCGGGCCCGGCACCGGGCTCTCCGCCACCGCCACCGCCAGGAGCACCCATGGCCGTCATCGTCACCTTCGACGTCCCCGACGGAGGACAGGACCTCTACGAAGCCGTCATCGGCCGCGTCACCAACGGGCAGGGCTTCACCCGCCTCGCCGACATCCCCGCCGCCGGGCTCATCGCCCACGTCGCCGGCCCCCTGGAGGGCGGGGGCTGGCGGGTGACCGACGTCTGGGAGTCCGCCGAGGCCCTGGAGGCCTGGGCCAAGACCCTCGGCCCCGTCCTCGCCGACCTCGGCCACGCCGACCTGCAGCCCGCCATCACCCCGGCGCACAACGTCGTCATCGCCTGACGGCCGGCGGGCGCGAGGGCCCCGCCGCACCGGGCTTGCGGTGCGGCATACAGTGCCGGTGTGATCCCCATCCCCCGTCGCCGGCCGGCCCGTCACGCCTTCGCGCCCGCACTCGCCGCACTGCTCTGCCTGCCCCTCGCCGCGTGCGGCGGAGGCAGCTCCGGCGCGGCCGAGCGCACCAAGAACCCGCCGTCCCCGCGGACTTCGGCCCCGGCGCCGCGGTCGCCCTCCGCGCAGTCGCCCTCCGCACGGCCGTCGGCCGCGCCCACGCTCCCCCCGGACCCCGGCGGCGCCACCCCCGTGTTCTCCCACGGCAGGCGTGACGGCCCCAAGCGCGTCGCGCTCACCTTCGACGCCGATATGACGGCCGATCAGGACGAGCGCGCCGCGCGCGGGGAGCCGTTCGACAACCCGCAGCTGATCACCACGCTGCGGCGGCTGAAGGCCCCCGCCACCGTCTTCATGACCGGCAAGTGGGCCGAGCAGTACCCCGACCAGGCCAGGTCCATCGGCAGCGACCCGCTCTTCGAGGTGGCCGACCACTCCTACAGCCACCACGCCTTCTCCACCCCCTGCTACGGCCTGCCCGCCGTCGCGCGCGGCACCGCCCGCCAGGACGTGGAGCGTGCCTTCGCCGCCTTCCGGAAGGCCGGGGTGGAGCGCATCGTGCCGTACTTCCGCTTCCCCGGGGGGTGTTACAACGAGGCGGTCCTGCGCGAGATCGCGCCGGCGAAGGTGACCGCCGTGCAGTGGGACGTGGTCAGCGGGGACGCCTTCGCCAAGAAGGCCGGCCCCGTCGCGGACCGGGTGCTGGCGCAGGTGAAGCCCGGCTCCGTCGTGGTGATGCACTGCACGCGCAGCGCGGCGCCCGCCACCGAGGAGGCGATCCGGCGCATCGTGCCGGAACTGCGGGCCCGCGGCTACGAGCTCGTCCGGGTCTCGGACCTCGTCGCCGGGGGCTGACCGTCAGCCGGAGCACGCCGTGCGCTGGGCCTCCTGCCACTCGCAGACGGGACACAGCGTGATGCCGGGGCGGTCGGCGGGGTACTCGGTGGGCTTCGCGCACTGCACGCAGTCCGCGAACGCCTCGTCGTCGTGGTCGCTCATGCCCCCCATCGTCCCCCATCGTCCCCCATGGGCCCGCAGTTCACATGGGCCGGGAGCTCACGTGCGCCGGGAGGCGAACGTGCAGGCCACCGCCACCGCTCCGGCCGTCAGGGCGCCCGCCGCGGCGAGCGACAGCCACGGAATGCTCACGACCCCCGTACGGGAACCGGTGACCAGGCCGGTCACGACGGCCCTCGCGGGCGACGCCCCGGCGAACAGCACCAGGAACGCGGCGAGCACCGTGGACGGCACCGCCCACGCGGTGCTGCGCAGCAGCGGGCGGTTGCACAGCGCCCCGACCG
>NZ_JBAMDC010000691.1:0-1789 GCF_036961605.1 Streptomyces sp. KLMMK | reverse complement strand
CGTGCTGTTCCCGTTCATCGCGCGCCCCCCGTGTCCCCGCTTTTCGGCATGTCCACGTCCGCGTACTCATCGTGCCCGTGCTCGTGCCCGTGCGGTCCGGGCCCAATCCTGCGGCCTGCCCGCCCGGTCTTGCCACCGGGTCTGTTCGCCGGTTCGCCGGGTCTTTCCACCCGGCCCGTCCACCGGGTCCGTCCGCCCGGTCCATGCGGACCTATTCGGTGTACCCGTCCACGTTCTCACCGACATAGACGCGGGGCACGCGGTTGGAGATGCGCGTGACCACCTCGTAAGCGATCGTTCCGGTGGCCCGCGCCCAGTCCTCGGCGGTCGGCTCGCCCCGGTCGCCCGGCCCGAACAGCACCGCTTCCTCGCCCACCTGCGCCGTATCGCCGCCCAGGTCGACCACGAACTGGTCCATGGCCACCCGCCCGGCCACCGTCCGCCACTTGCCGCCCACCAGCACCGGGCCGGTACCGGAGCCCGCGCGCGGAATGCCGTCCGCGTAGCCCACGGGGACGAGCGCGAGGGTCGTGGGACCCGGGGTGATGTAGTGGTGCCCGTACGAGACGCCGTGGCCGCCCGGCACCCGCTTCACCGACGCCAGGTACGCCGACAGCGTCATCACCGGCTTCAGGCCCAGCTCCTGCGGCGTGCCGACCTCGGGGCTCGGCGAGACCCCGTACATCGCGATGCCCGTCCGCACGAGGTCGAAGTGCGTCTCGGGGAGCGTGAGGGTCGCCGGGGAGTTGGCTATGTGCCGCACCTCGGGCTCGACGCCCTGCCGCTCCGCGTACGCCACCGCGTCCCGGAAGACCCTCAGCTGGGCCTGGATGGAGGGGTGGCCCGGCTCGTCGGCGCACGCGAAGTGCGACCAGATGCCGGTCACCTTCAGCAGGCCGGCCTCCTCGGCCTCGCGCGCCGCGGCGATCAGCTCCGGCCAGTCGTCGGGCTGGCAGCCGTTGCGCCCCAGACCGGTGTCGATCTTCAGCTGGACGCGCGCGGGACGCCCCGCGGCCCGTACGGCCTCCGCGACCTCCGCGAGCGCCCACAGCCCGCTGACCGTCACGTCGACATCCGCCTCCACGGCCTCGCGCCACGGCCCGCCCGGCGTCCACAGCCAGCACATCAGCCGGCCCCGGTCGCCCGCCGCGCGCAGCGCCAGCGCCTCGTCCGGCGTGGCCGTACCCACCCACTCGGCACCGGCCTCGCGGGCCGCCCGGGCACACTGCACCGCGCCGTGGCCGTAGGCGTTGGCCTTGACCACGGCCATCAGCTGCGCCCCGGCCGCACGGGCCTTGAGCGTGCGTACGTTGGCCCGCAGCGCGGCCAGGTCGACCAGGGCACGGGCGCGCATCGGGGTCTCGCGGGCGCGGATCGGAGTCTCGTTCATCCCCGTCAGTCTCTCAGGACGTCCGCGCAGGCGATGAGGGGTGGGCCTCAGGCTGTCATTTCGGGGGGTCTTTTCCGGAACGTCAGGTCGCATCGGATCGCACCAGGTCGCATCGGGCCGCACCAGGTGGCATCGGTTCGCACCGGGTCGCATCCTTTCGGGAGCGTGCAGGGCGTGCTGTGGCGAGACTGAGGGCATGAGGACTGCCTACAGCGTCGAGACCGTACGAGCCGCCGAGCGCGCGCTCATGGCACAGCTCCCCCACGGCGCCCTGATGCAGCGCGCCGCCGCGGGGCTCGCCGCCTCCTGCGCCGGACTGCTCAGGCGGGTGTACGGGGCACGGATCGCCCTGCTCGTCGGCAGCGGCGACAACGGCGGCGACGCCCTCTACGCCGGGGC
>NZ_JBAMDC010000690.1:0-1804 GCF_036961605.1 Streptomyces sp. KLMMK | reverse complement strand
GCCGACCATCGTCCGCAGCGCGTCCCGCAGCCCGTGCGCCGCGTGGTGACGGGCCGGGCCCGCGCCCGGGTCCTCGCGCAGCTCCGTCATCAGCGACCAGCACAGCGCCAGCATCACCAGCACGAACGGCAGCGCGACCAGGATCGTCGCCGACTGCAGCGACTGCAGCCCGCCGGCCACCAGCAGGACCGCCGCCACCGCCGCCATCAGCACCCCCCACGTCACCACCAGCCACGTGCGCGGGTGCAGCGCGCCCCGGCTGGAGAGCGAGCCCATCACCAGGGACGCGGAGTCCGCGCTGGTGATGAAGTACGTCATCACCAGCGCCATCGCGATCCACGAGGTGAGCGTCTCCACCGGCAGGGTGTCCAGGAGCGCGAACAGCGACGCCTCCGCCCCGTCCTTGACGGTCCCGGCCATGTCGGCCGCGCCCGTCATGTCCAGCCGCAGCGCGCTCCCGCCCATCACGCAGAACCACACCACCGTCGCCCCGCTGGGCACGAGCAGCACGCCGACGAGGAACTCGCGGATCGTCCGCCCGCGCGAGATCCGGGCGATGAAGGTGCCCACGAACGGTGCCCACGACAGCCACCACGCCCAGTAGAAGATCGTCCACGCGCCGAGCCACTTCGAGTCGGTGAACGCGCCCGTACGGGTCGCGAGCGTCACCAGGTCGTGCAGGTAGCCGCCGGTGGCCGCGGGGATGGTGTTGAGGACGAAGACGGTGGGGCCGAGGAGGAAGACGAAGAGCATCAGGCAGGCGGCCAGCACGATGTTGAGCGTGCTGAGCCACTTCACGCCCTTGTGCAGCCCGGAGAAGGCCGACAGCACGAACGCGGCCGACAGCCCGCCGATGATCACCAGCTCCAGGGCCGTGCTGTCCTGCACGCCCGTCGTGATGTTGAGCCCCTTGGACACCTGGAGGGCGCCCAGGCCCAGGCTGGTCGCCGTGCCGAAGACGGTCGCGAAGACCGCGAGCAGGTCGATCACCCGGCCCGGCCAGCCCGCGGCCCGCTCCTCGCCCAGCAGCGGCACGAACGCCGAGCTCAGCCGGTTGCCGCGGCCCTTGCGGAAGCCGGCGTAGGCGAGCGCGAGGCCGGCCATGCCGTAGATCGCCCACGGGTGCAGGGTCCAGTGGAAGAACGAGTACTCCAGCGCCGTGCGGGCCGCCGCGGGCGTGCTCGCCGTGATGCCGCTGCCCGGCGGCGGGGAGACGAAGTGCAGGAGCGGCTCGCCGACCCCGTAGAACATCAGGCCGATGCCCATGCCCGCGCTGAACATCATCGCGATCCACGCGAGGTTGCCGAACTCGGGCCGGTCGTCGTCCCGGCCCAGCCGGATCCGGCCGAAGCGGCTGACGGCGATGACCACGCACAGGACGAGGAAGACGTCGGCGGCGATCACGAACAGCCAGGCGAAGTTGGACAGCACCCACTCCAGCGCCGACTTCGTCACCCGGTCGAAGGAGCGCTTGCCCAGCGCGGCCCACGCGACGACCGCGAGCACCGCGGCGCCGCCGATCGCGACCAGCGCCGGGTCCGGGGGCTCCTCCCCGCCGCCCGGAGCGGCAGGGGAGGACGGGCCGGCCGGATCGTGCGCATCGGTGCTCATGACGCCCCACTATGGCCGGAAGAGTGCGGAATCAGGCGGACTGGCACGCCGTGCACAGGCATGGGCAAGGGCGGATCCGCCCCGGTAGGGTCCGGGCCGCGCGGCCCTGCGAGGGCGGGCCGGGCCCGATGCGAGGGGTGGCGTGTGATGACGGACGCGGTACGGGTGCTGATCGCCGCGGACAAGTTCAAGG
>NZ_JBAMDC010000069.1:0-24528 GCF_036961605.1 Streptomyces sp. KLMMK | reverse complement strand
GCCAGTGGCTCCGCCCCGGTGCCCGTACCCCGGCCTGCGGGCCCCCTCCACGGCGCGCCCCCCGGCGGGAACCGGCCCCGAGGCCCCGCCGACGGGGCGAGCACCGCCCGCCCGGACGTCCCCGAGGTGAAGCTCCCCGGGACGGCCGCCTCATGGCCCGGCCTTCCCGGACTGATCCCCGGCCCGCCCCCTCCCCGCCCCGCCGCCACCCCGCCGCGCGCCCCTGCCGCCCCCGAACCCCCGCCCCCGCCCGTATCCCCGTCTCCGCCGCCCCGCCCTGCCGTCAGCGCCCCCGATGCCCCGGCTGCCTGGGGGAGTCCCGCGCAACAGCCCGGGAGCCCCCTCGCCGCCGAGCGTGCCCGGCAGGTCCGGATGGTCGTCGTCGGGGCCGTCACCGAGCGGTGGGCCCCGGAGCAGGCGTGGCCCGTCCAGGAGAGCTGGCAACTGGCGCCCCCGGTCGGCCCCGCGGCCGACTTGTGGGCGCTCGGGGCCCTGCTCTTCCGTGTCGTGCAGGGGCACGCCCCCTATCCGGAGGACAGCGCAGCCGAGCTGGTGCGGATCGTGTGCGCGGAGCCTCCCGCGTTCGCCGAGGAGTGCGGCGCTCTGCGCCCCGTCGTCGAGTCGCTGATGCGCAAGGACCCGGCCGAGCGCCCGGAGTTCGAGGAGCTCCGCGGCTGGCTGCGCTCCCTGATCCGCTCGGCACCGGAACCGGATCCCGGCGGCCGCACGCTCACGGTTCCGCCCGCCGAGCCGGAGCCCCCGGCGGAGGACCGGCACCGGCTCCCGGCCGTCCGGCGCAAGGGCGAGGTCGTGCGCCGCAGGCGCGGCAGCCGTTCCATCACGGCCGTGGACACCGCCCCGGCCGCGCACGGCCGCCACAAGAAGACGGCCAAGGACAACGCCCCCGCCGCCCGCCCCGCGGAACCCCGCACCGGCCACTTGCAGGAGCAGCGCGGCCGCCCCGCCCGCTCGGCGTACGGGCTGGGCCGGCTGCTGCTGGGCCTGGTCCTGCTGCTGCTCCTCGGCGCCGTGCTGTACGCGATGGTGTTCATGCCGCGCGCCGAGGAGAGCGCGGGCCGGGCGGGCAGGGCGACCGAGGACCTCGCGGGCACGGCCGACGCACGCAGCGCAGCGCCCCGCGCGCCGGCCACCACGGGCAAGTCGGGCGGGAGCAGCCCGCCGGCGGCGTCGGCGGGTCCGGTCACGTCGGCCTCGGCGGAAGCACGGAGCGCCGACTCCGGCGGCCCCGCCGAGGGCTTCGCCCTGCGCCGCGACCCCAAGGGGTTCACCGTGGCCGTGGCCGAGGACTGGCGGCGCCGGGGGGAGAACGACCGCGGGCAGGTCGTCTACGCCGGCGGGGACTATCAGCTCATCGTGGTGCCCGGCCGGGACAAGGTGGCGGAGTTCGGCAGCGATCCGATGGCGTACCAGCAGGAGAAGGAGCCCGAGCTGGCGGCGTACCGCTCCTCGTCGTGGTCCGGGGCCTCCGGGCTGCGCCGCATCGACGTGGGCCGCACGGCGTCGGCGGAGGGCACGTTCAACTGGACGGACAGCGACGGCCGCCAGGTCTACGTGCGCAACTCCGCCACGATCCTGGGCGGCCGCTACCACCTGCTGCAGGTGATCGGGCCGGTGAACGAGCAGCGCGCGGTGGACCGCTTCTTCGAGCAGGCGGCGGCCGCCTACCGGGCGGACTGACCGGGCTCGCCGCACGCTCCGAAGCGCTCCCGCAGCTTGTACTTGAGCACCTTGCGCAGGGTGTTGTCGCGGGGGAGCAGGGCGACCAGCTCCAGCTGCTCCGGGATCTTGTGCCTGGACAGCCCGGCGCCCGTCAGGTGGGAGGCGAGCTCGCCGAGGGTGAGTGGTGCGGTTCCGGGGGTCTGCTGGACGACGGCGCAGACGCGTTCTCCGCGTACGGGGTCGGGCAGTCCGATCACTGCGGCGTCGTCGACGGCCGGGTGGCGCCGCAGGAGTTGTTCGACTTCCTGGGCGGAGATGTTCTCGCCTTTGCGGATGATGACGTCCTTGGCGCGGCCGGTGAGGACAAGGTGGCCTTCGGCGGTGAGGAAGCCGAGGTCGCCGGTGATGAGGAAGCCGTCGGCGTCGAAGGCCTCGGCGGTCTGGGCGGGGTCGAGGTAGCCCCGGCAGACGGCTTCGCCGCGCAGCCGTACCCCGCCTTCGGCGCCGGCCGGCACGGGCTCGCCGTGCGCATCGGTCACGCGGATCTCCATGCCCGCGGGCGGCCGCCCTTCCGTGCGGGCGAGGTGTTCCGCCGTGTCCTCCGGATCCCCCATGGTGATCAACGGGGCTTCGGTCATGCCGTAGCCGTGGGCCAGCCGGCAGCCCAGCTCGCGGACCACCTCGCCGTAGAGCTCCGGCGGCCTGGGCGCGCCGCCGCCCGCCAGGAGCCGGAGGGTGGGGATGATCTTGCGCCCGGGCTGTTTGCGCTGTTCGGCGAGGAACATCGAGTAGAAGGCGGTCGATCCGCCCGCGACGGTGACGCCGTTGCGGCGGTAGGCGTCGAGCGAGCCGGGCAGGGCGAAGTGCTCCACGAGGAGGGCGGGGAAGCCGCGCAGGAGGAGTATCACGGTGTAGTCGGGGCCTGCGACGTGTGCGTAGGGGAAGGCCATGGACCCGACGTCCTGCGGGGTGAGCCGCAGTGCGGCGGCCAGGAAGGCGCCGGCGGTGATGAGCCCGCGGTCGGTGTGCAGGGCGCCCTTCGGGGCGGAGGTGGTGCCGGAGGTCCAGTAGATCCAGCGGACGGCGGTGCCGTCGGCCGGCGGGGGCGGGAGCGTCGCGGGGTCCCCTTCGGGCAGGCTGCCGTGGACGGTGAGTACGAGGGGCGGGGCGGGGAGGGCGAGGGCGAGCCGGCACGCCATGACGGAGTGGTCGAAGCCCCGCCATATGCCGGGGACGGCGAAGAACCCGGCCTCGGTGGCCCGTAGCGCGTGGCCGACCTCGTGGTCGCGGTAGGAGGGGATGAGGGGCGTCTGCACGGCGCCGATGCGGGCCAGCGCGAAGGACAGGACGACGGTCTCGATGCGGGTGGGCAGCTGCCAGGCCACCCGGCTGCCGGGGCGCACCCCGAGCGCGTACAGCCCGGCGGCGGTGCGTTCGGCGCGCGTCCGCAGCTCTCCGAAGGCCGTCGTGCGGTCGCCCGCCCCGGGCCCGGTGCCGTCCGGCTCGTCGGCCTGGATGAGGGCCGGTGCGCCGGGGGTCAGCTCCGCGCGGCGGTCGAGCAGCTCCCACAGGGTGCGGGAGGCGGACAGGTCGTCGGCGGCGCGGGTCATGGCGGGCCCTCCATGGAACTGACTGTGCGTCAGAGAAGTGCGGCGAAGCGTAGGCCGTCACGCCTTGTCGGTCCAGGGGGCCGGGGCTAGCCTCAGAGCTGACTGACCGTCAGATAACGGGAGTGCCCCCGATGGAACTGCCCCGCATCGTCAGCGTCGACGACCACGTCATCGAGCCCGCCCACCTCTTCGAGCGCTGGCTGCCCGCCCGCTACCGCGACCGCGGCCCCCGCCCCCTGACCACCGGTATCGGCCGGCTCGAGTACACCGGTGGCAAGTACGTCATCGCCATGGACCCCGACGGGCCGCCCGCCGACTGGTGGATCTACGAGGACCTCCGCTTCCCCTACAAGCGCAACATCGCCGCCGTCGGCTTCGACCGCGACGAGATGACCCTGGAGGGCATCACCCGCGCCGAGATGCGCCCCGGCTGCTGGGACCCCGCCGAACGCCTCAAGGACATGGACCTCAACCACGTCGAGGCGTCCCTGTGCTTCCCGACCTTCCCGCGCTTCTGCGGCCAGACCTTCGCCGAGGCGCACGACAAGGAGGTCGCCCTCGCGTGCGTACGCGCCTACAACGACTGGATGGTCGAGGAATGGTGCGGCGACAGCGGCGGCAGGCTCATCCCCCTGTGCCTCATCCCGCTGTGGGACGTGGACCTCGCCGTCGCCGAGATCCACCGCAACGCCGCCCGCGGCGTCCGGGCCGTGACCTTCAGCGAGCTCCCCACCTGCCTCGGCCTCCCCAGCATCCACACCGGCTACTGGGACCCCTTCTTCGCCGCCTGCCAGGAGACCGGCACTGTCGTCAACATGCACATCGGCTCCTCCTCGCAGATGCCCGCCGCATCCCCGGACGCGCCGCCCGCCGTCCAGGCGACCCTGTCCTTCAACAACGCCATGGCTTCCATGGCCGACTTCCTCTTCAGTGGCGTCCTCGTGCGCCATCCCCGCCTCAAACTCGCCTACAGCGAGGGTCAGATGGGGTGGATCCCCTACGCCCTGGAGCGCGCCGACGACGTCTGGGAGGAACACCGCGCCTGGGGCGGCGTGCGCGACATCGTCCCCGAGCCGCCCTCCACGTACTACTACCGCCAGATCTTCTGCTGCTTCTTCCGCGACAAGCACGGCGTCGCATCACTCGACGTCGTCGGCCGCGACAACGCCACCTTCGAGACCGACTACCCCCACGTCGACTCGACCTTCCCCCACACCAGGCAGGTCGCCCTCGAACACGTGCGGGGACTGGACGACGAGACCGTCCGCAAGCTCATGCGCGGCAACGCCATCCGCATGCTCGGCCTGGACCTCGACCCCCTGGGCGGGTGAGGGCGATGGACCTCACCCTCACCGGGGAAGAGGAGGACTTCCGCCGGCGGCTGCGCGCCTGGCTCCACGACACCCTGCCCGGCCTTGCCCCCGAGCCCCCCGCCGACGACTGGCCCGCACGCCGCGCCTACGACTGCGCCTGGCAGCGCGCCCTCCACCACGCCGGCTACGCGGGCCTGCACTGGCCGGCCGAAGCCGGCGGCCGGGGCGCCACCCCTGCCCAGCACCTGATCTTCATCGAGGAGACCGAGCGCGCCGGAGCCCCCTACGTCGGCGCCAACTTCGTCGGCCTCCTGCACGCGGGCCCCACCATCGCCGCCGAGGGCACCGCGGCCCAGCGCGCCCGCTGGCTGCCCCCGATCCTGCGCGGAGAGGAGATCTGGTGCCAGGGCTTCTCGGAACCCGACGCCGGCTCCGACCTGGCCTCCTTGCGCACCCGGGCCGTCCGCGACGGCGACTCCTACGTCATCACCGGCAGCAAGATCTGGACCTCTCACGCCGAGGTGGCCGACTGGTGCGAACTCCTCGTCCGCACCGACCCCGCGGCCCCCCGGCACCGCGGCATCTCCTGGATCGCCCTGCCGATGAACGCCCCCGGCGTCACCGTCCGGCCGCTGCGCACCCTCGCGGGGACCACCGAGTTCGCCGAGGTGTTCCTCGACGAGGTGCGGGTGCCGGCGACCCACCGCGTCGGCCCCGAGAACGACGGCTGGCGCGTCAGCGTGGTCACCCTCTCCTACGAGCGCGGCACCGCCTTCGCCGGCGAGGTCGTCGCCTGCCGCCGCACCCTCGCCCGGCTCGCCCGCGCGGCCCGCGCCAACGGCCGCTGGGACGACGCGGTACTGCGCCGCCGCCTCGGGCGCCTGCACGCCGAGTTCACGGCGCTGTGGCGGCTCGTCCAGTGGAACGTCAGCGAAGCGGCCCACGCCGCGCGCGCCGGCGGCGACGGAGTCCCGGGCGCCGGCGGCTCCGTCTTCAAGCTGCGCTACTCCCAGGCCCGCCAGGAGCTCTACGACGCCGCCGCCGAGGTACTCGGACCGGAGTCCCTGGACGTCCGCCAGGAGTGGACGGCGCAGCGCCTGTCCTCGCTCTCCTACACGATCGCCGCGGGCACCTCCCAGATCCAGCGCAACATCATCGCCGAGCGCATCCTCGGCCTCCCCAAGGGGCGATGACCATGGACTTCCGCCTCACCGACGACCAGCGGGCCCTGCAGGCGGGGATGCGGAGCCTCCTCGCCGCCCGCCATCCCCGCGAGCGGCTGCGCGCCCTGGCCGACGCCCCTTCACCGGCCGGACCCCGCGGGCCGGACCCCGCGTTGTGGCGGGCCCTGGGGGAGGCCGGGTTCTTCTCCCTGCGGCTGGCGGAGAAGGACGGCGGCGTGGGGCTCGGGATGCCCGAGGCGGTCCTCCTCTTCGAGGAGGCCGGGCGCGCCCTCCTGCCGGGGCCGCTCGTCGCCACGCACCTGGCCGCGGGCCTCGTCGAGGGGGCGGCCGAGGGCACCTGTGTGGTGACGGCCCTGGACGGCCCCGGAGCGGCCGAGCACCTCGCCTCCGCCGAGGCCGTCCTGCTGCTCGACGGCCCGGCCGCCCGGCTCCTGCACGCGGGCGCCGGGGGAGCCCCGCGAGCCCTGCGGGCGCGCCCCGTCCGGTGCGTGGACCCGACGACGCCCCTCCACCTCGTACGACAGCTTCCCCGGCGAATGGACGGCGGCGCGCCCGGCCTGCCCGCCGACGCGGCCCGGATGCGGCGGGAGGGTGCCCTGCTGACCGCGGCACAGCAACTCGGCAGCGCCTTCCGCACCGTCGAGCTGGCGGTCTCCCACGCCCGGCACCGCTCCCAGTTCGGCCGCCCCGTCGGCGGCTTCCAGGCGGTGCAGCATCTCTGCGCCGAGATGCTCGTGCGCGCCGAGCTCGCGCGTGCCGCGGTCTATGCGGCGTCACTCTCGGTGGAGCCCGACAAACCAGCTGAAATCGCCACCGCCAAACTGCTCGCTGACAGTGCAGCTGTGCGCAATGCTCGTGACTGTCTGCAAGTGCACGGTGGCCTGGGGTTCACCTGGGAATCCGACGTCCATCTGCACCTCAAACGTGCCTGGCTGAGGCTCCGTCAATGGCAGTCCTCCACCGATTCCGAGGAATTACTTGCGAATACCCTGCTCGGCGATGCTTCACACATCCCGGGCCGCCGTCCGGCGAATGATGCAACGGATGTTCTGGACGCAGAGAATGTCACGGCGTAATCGTCATGGGTGAAATGACGGGCATGTCATGCCGAACCGCTCGCAGCATGTCGATATCAGGCTGTGTCCCGGACGTTACTCGTCACGGGGCGGAGTCGGGTCCGGGCTCGGGTACTCTCCCTTGAATGCGAGAGGTTCAGAAGCGCGACGGGGTGGAAGTTGCCCATGTGGCGTCGCCGGGCGTGCACATGTCTGACGCTCGTCCCGGAACGGGTCCGAAAGGCCCTCGGTGTTCGAGTCTCCGCAGCACGCGTCGCACAGTATGCAGCAGCCATACTCCTTTGCGCCGGAATATGCCCGAAGCGCTTGTTGGGGTGACTGTGCGTCAACCATGCTGTCTCGGAAGGAGATCACGTTCCGTGATCCCTCGGAGACGCGAGGCGTTGTGTCCGCCGGTACGGATGGTGTGAGCGGTGCAGGTGCTTCAGATGCAGATGGAGGTCCGGGCCGACCCCGCGGAGGTGGGGCGGGCCCGCAGGTGGGCGAGGTCGCGACTGGCCGGGTCGGGGATAGGCGTCGATGAGCCGCTCGCCGAGACGCTGATCCTGCTGATCTCCGAGCTGGTCACCAACGCCGTGGTCCACACCGGCTGTCCGGCCGTGCTGCGGATGCTCTTCCCGGGCGCCGGCGCTGCCGGGGCCGGCGGCTACGCGGGCACCGTCCGCGTCGAGGTCGCCGACATCAGCGCCCGTCCGCCCCGCCGCAGGTGTGCGGGCGGCGAGGACACCGGCGGCCGCGGTCTGGAGCTGGTCGACGGTCTCGCCGACCGCTGGGGCTGGCAGGCTGAGGGCAGCGGCAAGCGCATCTGGTGCGAGGTCGACCGCACGAGCCCCTCGTGGGTCGGCGCTTTCGATGGACCGCGCGCCGTCATAAATCGGGCTTAATCGACAAAGTCCAGACCAGGTGTTGACGTGAAGTGTCCACGTGATCACCCTTGGATGCAGCGATTCGTTGCGAGGGGACGTCGAGAGGCCCATGGTCACCGGGCTGCCTTGGCGAGTACGGGTCGCGGTCCGGCGCGGTTCAGGGCTTCGGCGCCGGAGCCGGCGGCGACGTGCGGTGCCGTGCTCGGGGTGCGCATCGGCACGTCGCCGCCTGCTCACGCCCCTTGGGGTCCTCTCCTGCCGCCCTGTCCGTCCGTCGCGGCTCAGAGCACGGCGACCGGCGCCACGGGCGCCCCCACCCCGCCCTCGAAGGGCTCGGGTGTCGCCGTCAGCAGGAAGGCGTAGCGCCGCTCCTCCGCGCATGCCACGGAGAGCCCCTCCAGATTCCAGTTCTGTCCCTGCATCATTCCCATCTCCACGAGGTGGAGTGCGTGCACCGGCAGCCACAGCCCTTCGATCTCCGGCGGGAACACCTCGAAGCAGAGGGTGTCGTCGGCGACGGCCGCCACGTCCCGGGCGTGGAACCACTCGGGCGTCCGGATCGACAGCCCGGGCGACGAATGCCCGTACGCCCTCCGGTCGCCGCCCAGATAGTGCTGCATGTGGCCGGTGCGGACGAGCGCGATGTCCCCCGGGCCCACGGCGACCGCTCCCATGGCCTCGGCCGCTTCCAGGTCCTCCGGGGTGACCGCGTGGCCGGGCTCCAGGCGCTCCACGCCCCGGGCGCGCGCCACGTCGAGCAGCACCCCGCGCGAGACGACGTTCCGGGCCTTCTCGATGCCGCTGTAGGCGGCGCGCGCGTGCGCGGTCACCGAGTCCGCCGGCCGGCCGTTGTAGATCCTGCCGCCGTGGGAGACGTGCGGCAGTGCGTCCCAGTGGGTGCCCGCCTGGAGGCCCATGGTGACGGCGTCGTCGCTCGTGGCCACTGATTCCGGGGCGTACTGCTGGTTGATGGAGATCATCGTGTGGAGGGGATTGACCCTGCCGGGGATCAGGCCGGTCTGGATCCCGCGCTGCCTCAGAGGTACGGCCAGGGCCACTCTCCGGCCGGTGAGCACGGTGGCCGCGGCTTCGCGGACGACGGCGTCCGTGATCAGGTTGAGGGTGCCGATCTCGTCCCTCTCACCCCAACGCCCCCAGTTGTTGACCCGCTTGGCGATCTCGTGGAACTCCGGCGGCAGCGGCATGGACTCCCTCCCCGGATCGGTCCCTGTGCGGGGCTTGTGCCTTCGCGGGCTCTGCCCAAAAATCTAACGGTCCGTCAGATGGAGCGGGAAGGGGCGTGCGCCATGGGGAGCTTCTTGGCCGGAAAAGCGGTCGCCGTCACCGGCGCGGGCCGCGGCATCGGCCGCGCCGTCGCCCTCGCCTGCGGGGCCGAGGGGGCAAAGGTCGTGGTCAACGACTACGGCGTCTCCGTCGAAGGGAACGAGCCCACGAGCGAGGTCGCCGCCACAGTGGTCAAGGAGATCGAGGCGGCCGGGGGCGAGGCCGTCGCCGTCGCGGACGACGTGTCCGCCATGTCCGGCGGACAGCGGATCGTGGACACCGCCCTCGCCCGCTACGGGCGGCTCGACGGCGTCGTCTGCGCCGCCGGGATCCTGCGCGAGCGGATGCTGTTCAACATGACCGAGGAGGAGTGGGACCCCGTCATCGCCACCCACCTCAAGGGCACCTTCACCGTCTTCCGCGCCGCCTCCGCGGTCATGCGCCGCCAGAAACACGGCACCCTCATCGGCTTCACCAGCGGCAACCACCAGGGCAGCGTCGCCCAGGCCAACTACTCCGCCGCCAAGGGCGGCATCATCTCCCTCGTCCGCAGCGCCGCCCTCGGCCTGCACAAATACGGGATCACGGCCAACTGCGTCGCGCCCGTGGCCCGGACGCGGATGTCCGCCGGCGTGCCGATGGAGCTCGAGGAGATCGGCGACCCCGAGGACGTGGCGGCACTCGTCGTCTACCTGCTCGGCGAACAGGCCCGCGAGCAGGGCGTCACCGGGCAGGTCTACACGGTCGCCGGCCCCAGGATCGCCGTGTGGGCCCAGCCCCGCGAACTGCGCTCCGTCTGCGCGGAAGGCCCCTGGACACCCGAGCGGATCGCCGGCCTCCTGCCCCGTACCGTCGGCACCGACCCCATGCCGATGCTCGCCCGTCTGGAGGCGATGGCCGAAGCGGCCGCCGCCAAAGCCCGCCCCAACGCGTGACGGGGAGCCACCCATGGACTTCTCCTTCGGGCCGGAGGACCGGGCCCTCCGGCAGGAGGCGCGCGCCTGGCTCGCCGAACACCTCGCCGGGGAGCCGCCTCCCGCCGCGGGCCGCGCCTGGGAACGCAAGCTGGGCGCCGACGGCTGGATCGGCCTCGGCTGGGATCCCGCAGCCGGCAACTACGGCAACCGCACCGCGCCCCTGACCGGACAGGTCGTCTGGGCCGAGGAGTACTCCCGCGCCGGGGCGCCCGCCCGCCTCGGCCACATGGGCGAGCACCTCCTCGCCCCCACCCTCATCGCCCACGGCGACCCCGCACAGCGCACCCGCTTCCTCCCCGCCATCGCCCGCGGCGAGGAGATCTGGTGCCAGGGCTACAGCGAACCCGGCGCAGGCTCCGACCTCGCCGCCGTTCGCACCGCCGCCGTCAGGGACGCCGGCGGCCGCACCTACCGCATCACCGGCCAGAAGCTGTGGACCTCCCACGCCCACCGGGCCGACTGGTGCTTCCTGCTCGCCCGCACCACTGCCGGCTCCCACCGGCACCACGGGCTCTCCCTTCTGCTCGTACCGATGGACCAGCCCGGCCGCATCGAAGTCCGCCCTGTCCGGCAGCTGACCGGCGAAGCCGACTTCAACGAGGTGTTCTTCGACGGCGCCGAGGCCCGTACCGACCACGTGCTGGGCGGGGAAGGCGACGGCTGGCGGGTCGCCATGGACCTCCTCGGCCGGGAGCGCGGGGTGGCCACCCTCGCGCAGCAGATCGGCTTCGCCGCGGAGCTCGCCCGCATCGTCCGCCTCGCCCGGGAGACGGGAGCCGCAGCGGAACCGGCGGTGCGCGACCGGATCGTACGGCAGTGGGCCGACCTGAGGACCATGCGGTGGACGGCCCTGCGGACCCTGGGCGGCACGGGCGCCCCCGGTGCGCCCAGCGTCGCCAAGCTGCTCTGGAGCAGCTGGCACCAGCGCCTCGGCGAGCTGGCCATGGACGTGCGGGGTGCGGGTGCGGCCCTCGGGCCGCACGACTGGAGCGAAGAGCGCCCCTATGAACTCGACGCGCTGCAGCGGATGTTCCTCTTCGCCAGGGCCGACACGATCTACGGAGGCTCGGCCGAGGTGCAGCGCACCGTCATCGCCGAGCGCGTGCTCGGCCTCCCGAAGGAGCCCCGGCCATGAGGACGTACGGGAACTGGATCGGCGGTCAGTGGCGCACGCCGGAAAAAGGTCACTATCCAGTTGTCAATCCGGCGACCGAGCAGGTCGTCGGGGCGGCACCGGAGGCGACCCCCGCCGAGGTCGCCGCCGCCGTGACCGCCGCGCAGGCCGCGCAGGACGGCTGGTCCCGTACGGATCCGCGCGAACGCGCGGCCGTACTGAACCGGACAGCGGAACTGATCACCGAACACGAAGCGGAGCTCCTGCCCCTGCTCCAGGCCGAGACGGGCGCGACGGCGCGCGTCACCTCGGCCCTGCAACTGCCCCCGGCGGTGGACCGCTTCCGCCGCTACGCCCGCGGGGCGCTGGAGCCGGCGGTCATCCCGTTCGCACCGCACCCGGCCCAGGGCAGCCCGCTCGCTCCCGGCGGCCTGATGGGCGCCGCCGCGGTCCGTCGCCCCGTGGGCGTCGTCGCCTGCATCACCTCCTACAACTTCCCGGTCGTCAACCTCGTGGGCAAGCTCGCGCCCGCCCTGGCCATGGGGAACACGGTCGTCGCCAAGCCGGCGCCGCAGGATCCCCTCTGCTGCCTCCGCCTGGGCCCGATCCTCCGGGAGGCCGGCCTCCCGGACGGCGTCTTCAACATCGTCACCGGCTCGGGGCCGGGCGCCGGCCGAGCGCTCGTGTCCCACCCCGGCGTCGACATGATCAGCTTCACCGGCTCCACCACGGTCGGAAAACAGATCGCCGAGGCCGCGGGGAGGTCGATGAAGCGCACCCTGCTCGAGCTGGGCGGCAAGGGCGCGGCCATCGTCCTGGGGGATGCCGACGACGCGGTGCTCAGGTCGGCGATCGGGGCGGTCGGTTCGGTCTGGTCCTTCCACAGCGGACAGATCTGCACGGCGCCGACCCGGGTGCTCGTGCAGCGGGCGCTGTACGAGAAGGTCGTCGCCGGTCTCGAACGTTACGCCCGGGCGCTGAAGATCGGGGACCCTGTGGAAAACTCCACGGTCGTCGGCCCGTTGATCTCCGCCGCCCAGCGCGACCGGGTCGAGGCGTACATCGCCGCCGCCCGTGCGGACGGCGCCCGGATCGTCGCCGGCGGCACCCGCCCCGACATCAAGCCGGGTTTCTACGTCGCGCCGACCCTTATCGCCGACGCCGACCCCGAAAGCCCCGTAGCCCGCGAGGAGTTGTTCGGGCCGGTCGTCGTCGCCCTGCCCTTCGAGGACGACGAGGAAGCCGTCCGCATCGCCAACAGCACCTCCTACGGCCTCCACGACTACGTCTTCAGCGCCGACTCCGCCCGCGCCTGGGCCCTCGCCGCACGCCTGCGCAGCGGGAACGTCGGCCTCAACACCGTCCAACGGCACCCCGAGACACCGTTCGGCGGCTTCAAGGAGAGCGGTGTCGGCAGGGACGGCGGCTCGTTCGGCCTGGAAGCGTACAGCGAACTCCAGTCGGTGGTCTGGGCGTCCTGAGCCCGCGCCGCACCCTTCCGAGAGGACCGCAGCCATGCGAGGCGTCATCTTCGACGGAAAGCACCCCCTGGTCGCCGACGACCTGGAGGTCCGCGCACCGGGCCCCGGCGAGGTCCTCGTCGCCGTCGCGGCCGCCGGCCTGTGCCACAGCGACCTGTCCGTGGCCGACGGCACCATCCCCTACCCGCTGCCCGTGGTGCTCGGGCACGAGGGCGCGGGCGTGGTCGAGGCCGTGGGGCCCGGCGTCACCCACGTAGCGCCCGGTGATCACGTGGCCCTGTCCACGCTCGCCGCCTGCGGCGCCTGTGGCGAGTGCGACCGGGGCCGGCCGACCATGTGCCGCGAGTCGATCGGCAAACCGGCCCGGCCGTTCACCCGCAGAGGTGAGCGACTTTTCCACTTCGCTTCCTGCTCCGCCTTCGCGGAACGCACCGTCGTCAAAGCCGTCCAGGCGGTCAGGATTCCCACCGCCATACCGCTGACCTCGGCGGCGCTGATCGGCTGCGCCGTCCTCACCGGCGTCGGCGCCGTCCTCAACCGGGCCCGGGTCCGCCCCGGCGCATCGGTCGTCGTCATCGGCGCCGGCGGGATCGGGCTCAACGTCCTGCAGGGCGCCCGGATCGCCGGAGCCTCGGTCGTCGTGGCCGTCGACGCCAACCCGCGCAAGGAAGCTGCGGCCCGGCAGTTCGGAGCCACCCACTTCGTCGACGCCGGCGCCGTCCCCGGCACTTCGGCCGCCGTCCGCGCCATCCTGCCGACGGGTGCCGACCACGCCTTCGAGTGCGTCGGCGACACCGGACTCGTCCGGCAGGCGATCGACCTGCTCGACCGGCACGGCCAGGCGGTGCTGCTCGGCGTGCCGCCGGCCGGCGCCGAGGCGTCCTTCCCCGTCTCGTCCCTCTACCTCGACAAAGCGATCCTGGGCTGCCGCTACGGCTCCTCGCGCCCGCAGCACGACATCGCCCTCTACGCCCGGCTCTACCAGGAGGGACGCCTCCTCCTGGACGAACTCGTCACCAGGACCTACCCGGTCGAGGACTTCGCGCAGGCCGCGGACGACACCCTGAACGGCCGTGTCTCCCGCGCCGTCCTCACCTTCGGCCGCTGAACGCGGCCCCGCGCCGCAGGATCCGCCGGGACGGCGCAGACCGGACGACGCCGCCCGGCCGCACTCAGCGCCGGGCGGCCCGGCCCACCGCACGGAACGTCCGCCGGTAGGCGGTCGGGGAGACGCCGAGCGCCGCCTGCAGGTGCTGCCGCATCGACGCGGCCGTGCCGAACCCTGCGTCCCGCGCGACCTGGTCGACGGAGAGGTCGCTGTCCTCCAGCAGGTGGCGCGCCCGCTCGACGCGCTGCTGCGTCAGCCACTGGCCCGGGCTGATGCCGACCTCTTCACGGAAACGGCGCGTGAACGTCCGGACGCTCATCGCCTCCTGCTCGGCCATGTCCCGCAGCTGGATGGGCCGGTCCAGCCGTCCCAGCGCCCAGGCGCGGGCCGCAGTGGTCGTCGCGAGCTGGGGTTCGGGAACCGGCCGCTGGATGTACTGCGCCTGGCCGCCGTCGCGGTGCGGCGGGACGACGCTGCGCCGGGCCACCTCGTTCGCCACGGCCGTGCCGTGGTCGCGCCGCACGATGTGCAGGCACAGGTCGATGCCGGAGGCCACGCCGGCCGACGTCAGGACGTCGCCGTCGTCGACGAAGAGCACGTCGGCGTCCACCCGGACGGACGGGAACATCCGCTGGAAGCGTTCCGTGCTGGTCCAGTGCGTGGTCGCGGGCCGGCCGTCGAGGAGGCCCGCTGCCGCGAGGATGTACGAACCGGTACAGATCGACACCATGCGCGTGCCGGGGCGGATGCGGGCGAAGGCGGCGGACAGGTCGTCGCCGAGCCGGCCCTCGTCGTAGGGCAGCCCGAACTCGTAGGAGGCCGGAACGACGATCGTGTCGGCCTCGGCCAGGGCCTCCGGGCCATGCTCGACGTTGATCGAGAAATCGGCGTCGGTCTGCACCGGCCCGGCCTCCAGGGCGCAGGTCACCACCTCGTACAGCGGGTCCCCGGAGGGCGTCCTGGCCTTGCCGAAGATCCGGTACGGGATGGCCAGTTCGAACGGGATCACGCCGGCCAGGGCGAGCACGGCCACACGGTGCGGCGGCGCGTCGGGATGCTGGTCGGAGCGGGTGATCCCCGCCGTCCTCTGCGTCATTTCCGTTCGCCCCCCAGAAGGTTTCCGTGCTGCTCGGCACTGCCCGGCACTGCCCGGCACTGCTCGGCACTGCCCGGCACTGCCCGGCACTGTCCGGTCCGGCGTGGCAAGATCCGGCCGGATTGCTTGGCCCGATCCTAGCGGATGCTGTCCTTTCGGCCACTCGTCCGGAGGGAAGCCCCTCCTGATGCTGATGACGTGACCCACGCAACCGGACTTCCCACCCCGCCGGAGAGACCCTCCGGGCGCCCGGACCCCTCCATGCCCCCGGGCGCGGCCGCAGGCCCCGGCCGGCGCCGCCCGCGCCTCCACCGCGCCTGGTCCGTGGCCGCCGTCACCTTCGTGACGATCATCGGCGCGGCGGGCTTCGCCTCCCTGCCCGGCCTGCTGATCGAGCCGCTCCACGGCGAGTTCGGATGGTCACGCGGCACGATCGGCTTCGCCGCTTCCGTCAACCTCGCCCTGTACGGCCTCACGGCACCCTTCGCCGCCGCCCTGATGGACCGGTTCGGCATCCGCAAGGTCGTCGCCTGCGCCCTGACCGTGATCGCCGCCGGTGCCGGGCTGACGGTCTTCATGACCGCCGCATGGCAGCTCGTGCTGTGCTGGGGCGTGCTCGTCGGCCTCGGCAGCGGCTCCATGGCCCTGGCCTTCGCGGCCACCGTCACCAACCGGTGGTTCACGGCCCGGCGGGGACTGGTCACCGGAATCCTCACCGCCGCCGGAGCGTCCGGGCAGTTGGTCTTCCTTCCGCTGCTCTCCTGGATCGTCGAGCACCACGACTGGCGGCCCGCCGCCGTGACCGTCTCCGTGGCCGCCCTCGTCGTCGTGCCGTTCGTGTGGCTGCTGCTGCGCGACCACCCGGCGGACGTCGGCCTCGCCCCGTACGGCAGCGATGCCCCCGTACCGAAGCCGGTGCCCGCGCCCGGTGCGGCGCGGCGTGCGGTCAAGGCGCTGCTCGACGCAGCCCGTACGGGGCCGTTCTGGCTGCTGGCGGGGACCTTCGCGATCTGCGGAGCCTCCACGAACGGTCTGGTGAAGACGCACTTCGTGCCCGCCGCGCACGACCACGGCATGCCGATGACGGCCGCCGCGGGGCTGCTCGCCGTGATCGGCGTCTTCGACGTCGCCGGGACCATCGCCTCCGGATGGTTCACCGACCGGTTCGAGGCGCGCAGGCTGCTGGCCGTCTACTACGGGCTGCGGGGCCTGTCGCTGATGTTCCTGCCGATGCTGCTGGCACCTTCCGTCCACCCGCCGATGGTCTTCTTCATCGTCTTCTACGGTCTCGACTGGGTCGCCACCGTGCCGCCCACCATCGCCCTGTGCCGCGAGCACTACGGCGAGGACAGCGCGATCGTCTTCGGCTGGGTGCTCGCCTCCCACCAGGTCGGCGCCGCAGTGGTGGCCTTCCTGGGCGGCGTGGCCCGTGACGCCTTCGGGTCGTACGACGTCGTCTGGTACGCCTCGGGCGCGCTGTGCGCCGTGGCAGCCCTCATGGCTCTGGTCATCCGCAGGCGGCCGCATGTGACCGGGCGGCTCGCGGCGGGCCCGGCGTAAGCGCACACATACGGTCAAGCAGGGATCAACCGGTCGGCAAAAGCAACCTCTCAGCCCCTGGGGGAATCCTTCCCTGGGGAGAGGGGCAGTGATGACACAGCACACCGAGCCGGAGGCCGTACCGGACGCGATACCGGACGCCGCACCGGTCGACGCGGTGGCGGGGACCGAGTCCGGGGAGACCCCTCGGGCGCAGAGGCGCGTGATGCACCCGGACGGCTTCGGCGCGGCGTTCTGCGCGTCGATGGCTGCGCTGTGTGCAGAGGCCGCCGTCGCCGGGACCACCGGCGTCCTCGTGCTGCTCTCGCGCGAGCACGAGGGCCTGCCGCACGGTCTCCTCGTGATCGCCGGGCTCGTGTTCGCCGTCGTCCTGCTCGGCGTCCTCGTCAGCGGGTTCGTCACGGCCGCCGCCGTGATGCCCGCACTGGCGCTCGCCCGTACGGTCACCCGCCGCCCGGGCCGCCGCGACGGCCCGCTGTGGAACGCAGCCGCGGTGCCCTTCGTGTCGGCCGCCGCGGTGGCCGTGTTCGGCGGCGTGTCGGCCCTCGGCAGCCTCTCCCCGGCGGCCCCGCTGAAGTACCTCCTGTGGTGGGCCTGCCTCACGGCCGCCCTGCTCCCCGCCACCTTGATCGCCGGAGTCGCCGGACGGCGCATCCGGGAAGGACGGTCCGTGCGCATGGCCCGCAGGGTCGCGCGCGACGGCGTCATCGCATGGTTCGCCGTGGGGGCCGTCGGGGCAGCCGTCTACGGAACCGGAGCGGTCGAGGTCTACCAGCCGCCCAGGCTCGACTCGGCGCAGCTCGCCGGCGTCTGGAGCGACGGCCGCGACGGCACGGTCAAGCTGTCCGCCGACGGCACGGCCGTGGCCGACGGCCTCGACAACTACGTGTGGGACGGCACCGGCAAGGACCGGCCGAAGGACTGCGACGGCTCGGGGACGTGGAAGCCGGTCAAGGGCAACGGGAAGGTCCAGGGCCTGTCGCTGCGCATCGGCTCGTGCGAGCTCAGTCGCAACTGGAGCGTCAGCGGCACCGGCAAGGAGCCCCGGCTCTTCCATGAGGTCGGCAAGCCGGGCTCCGGCAAGCGGTACGTGCTGACGAAGGTCGTCGAGCGCAGGAAGTGACCGCCGCGCCGGGGCCCGGCGGGTACAGGCCGGGGCCCGGCGGTCACGGGTCGAGCGCGGTGAACGTTCCGAACGTGCTCCCGTAGAAGATCAGTGGCCCTTCCTGGGGCGCGGTCGCGGCCGCGTTCTCGTCCGCTCCCAGCGCCTCGACGCGCCCCACGACGATGAGGTGGTCCCCGCCCGTGTGCACGGCGTGCACCGTGCAGTCGGCCCACGCGAGCACGTCCGCGAGCAGGGGTGACCCCGTCGCGGGCGAAGGGCGGTGCCGTATGCCCGTGAACTTGTCCGCCGCCTGCGCGCCGCTCACCGCGAAGGCCCTGCAGAGTGCGCTCTGCCCGGCGCCGAGGATGTTGACGCAGAAGACCCCGGCGCGGGCGATGCGCGGCCAGGTGGTGGACGTACGGCCGACCATGAAGACCACGAGCGGCGGATCGAGGGACAGTGAGGCGAAGGACTGGCACGCGAAGCCCGCGGGCGGTCCGCCGCCGGCGCCGGGTGCGGTGATCACGGTGACGCCGCCGGCGAACCGGCCCAGGACGCGGCGCAGTTCCCGGGGAGCGGGCGGAGGCTGCTCGTCCGCCCGGACGGCCCGCAGCTCCGGCCGGGGCATCGGTTCGGGCGGCGGCGTCGCGGGGGCCGGTGTGCCGGCGGGGCGCAGATAGCGGACGGCGAGGGCGGCCATGCCTGCGTGTCCCATCATGAAAGCCATTGAATCTGATGGCTCGTCAGTTTTGAAGGTTCCCGGGACCGCTAAGGACCGCTAATGCCCCCGGTAGGCGGGGCTGCGGTGTTCGAGGAAGCTCTTGACGCCCTCCCGTGCGTCCTCCGTCGTCATGTTGATCTCCTGAGCGGCGGCCTCCGCGGCGAACGCCGCCGCACGGTCGCTGTCGAGCGAAGCGTTGACCAGCTGTTTCGTGAGGGCGAGGGCCCGTGTCGGACCGGTGGCGAGTCGCTCGGCCCACGAGCGCGCCGTGGCCGTCAGCCCCGCCCCGGCCACGACGCGGTTGACCAGCCCCATCCGCTCCGCCTCGGCGGCGGTGAGCGCGTCGCCGAAGAACATCAGCTCCTTCGCGCGCTGCGGCCCCACCAGCCGCGGCAGCAGATACGCGCCGCCGCCGTCGGGGACGAGGCCGCGGCGCACGAACACTTCGACGAAGGTGGCGGATTCGGCCGCGAGGACGAGGTCGCAGGCCAGCGCGAGGTGCGCGCCCAGCCCCGCCGCGGTCCCGTTCACGGCGGCGATCACGGGTTTCTCGCAGTCCAGCACGGCGGCGACCAGCCGCTGGGCGCCCCGGCGGATCGTGCGCGCCACGTCGCCGGGCAGCCGGCCCGAGGCGACGGACGCCGCCGATACGCCCGGAACGGCCGGGTCCATGGCGCTGGACGCGGTGGCGCGCAGGTCGGCGCCGGCGCAGAACGCCGCGCCCGTGGCCGTGATGACGACGGCCCTGACGGCCGGGTCGGCCGAGGCCCCGGACAGCTGGGAAATCAGAAGTTCCCGCTGCTCGGGGGCTATGGCGTTCATGACCTCGGGGCGGTTGAGCGTGATCCACGAGACCCCGTTGTCAGTGGTGTGGAGTATCACTGAGTCATCGGGACCGCCGCGGTCGAGCGGCTTGTCACGGGGGGAGAGGGACATGGGGGTTCTCCTGCTTCCACGCGCTGCCGCGCGCTGTTCAGTGGCAGAAGGCGAGCGCGTCCAGGGCCACGGCGCCCTGACCGCGCTCGAGCACCACCAGGGGGTTGATGTCGAGTTCGGCGAGTGCCCCGCCCAGCTCCAGAGACATGCGCTGGACACGCAGGACGGTCTCCACGAGCGCGTCCACGTCGGCCGGGGGCGCCCCCCGGACGCCGTCCAGCAGGGCGCGTCCGCGCAGCCCTTCGAGCATGGCGCGCGCGTGGTCCTCACCGAAAGGCGGCACGGCCACCGCGGTGTCGTGCAGCACCTCCACCAGCGCCCCGCCCAGGCCGACGGTCACCGTCGGGCCGAAGAGGCTGTCGGGCGAGATGCCGACCACCATCTCGACCCCGCGGCCCACGAGTTGGCAGACGAGGACGCCGTCCAGCGGCAGCCCTTCGTAGCGCGCGATGTCGGTGAGCTCGCGATAGGCGTCGCGGACCTGGCTGGCGGAGGTCAGACCGATCTTGACCAGGCCCAGCTCGGTCTTGTGCGCGAGCTGCGGGCCCGAGGCCTTCATCACCACCGGGTAGCCCACGAGCCCGGCCGCCCGTACGGCCGCCGCCGCGCTGGTCACCAGCTGTTCGCGGGGTACGCGTATGCCGTACGCGCGCAGCAGCTGCTTGGCCGCGTGCTCGCTGAGCTGCTCGCCCGGGCGCATGAGTTCCTGCGCCTTGCGCGCCGAGGGGGACGGGGTGCGGGGCGCGGTGTCGAAGGGGGAGCGGTAGGCCGCGGTGAAGCGGTGGTGGCCGAAGTAGGCGCGCACGGCGGTGACGCAGTTGGAGAAGGTGCGGAAGGTGGCCACGCGCGAGGAGCCGAGAAGGGTGGTGCGATAGGCGTCCTCGGTGCCGACGGGGGAGCCCCAGACCACGCAGACCAGCTTGTCCGTCTGCTCCGCCGCGTCGGCGAGGTCGCGCACGAGCTTGTCGCTCATGGGCGGGAAGGGCCCCGGTACGGGGCAGATGAGCACGCCGATCGAGGGGTCGTTCAGCAGCGCGTCGATGATCTTGCGCCCGCGATGGTCGCCGACGGGGTGGCCGCCGCAGTCCACGGGGTTGGCCACGTTCAGGTACTCCGGGATCCACTGGTGGAGCTCGGCCTGCTTCGCGGCGGAGAGGGCGGGGAGCGCCAGGCCCGCGGCCGTGGCCAGGTCGGCGAAGTGGGCGCCGGTGCCGCCGGATATCGAATAGACGGCGACGCCGTGGGCCCGGGGCGGCCGGGCGCGGGCCAGCAGCGCCGCGGTGTCCTGCAGCTCGTCCAGGCTGTCGACGCGGATCACGCCGAACTGCCGCATGGCCGCGTCCACCACGTCGTCCGCGCCGGTCAGCTTGCCGGTGTGGGAGGCGGCGGTGCGGGCGCCGGCCTCCGTCCGGCCGACCTTGACGGCGACGACGGGCACCTTGTGCCGGGCGGCCCGGTCCGCGGCGAGCAGGAAGGCGCGGCCGTCCTTGAGGCCTTCCACATACGCGGCGATCGCCCCCACCTCGGGCCGGGTGGCGAAGTAGGAGATGAAGTCCGCGCACTCCAGGTCGGCCTCGTTGCCGGTGGGCGCCCAGTGCGAGAGCCGGATGCCGAGCTCCTGGAGGGCGAAGACGGGGCGGCCCTGGTGGCCCGACTGGGTGATCAGGGCGATGGCGGGGCCGTCGAGGTCGTCGCGGAAGTGCTCGAAGGCGTTGAGGTTGGTGTTGGGGCCGAGGAGGCGGACCCCGGAGCGCCGTGCGGCGTCCGCGAGGGCGGCCTGGGCGGCGGCGCCCGCGGGGCCGGTCTCGGCGAATCCGGCGGCGAAGGCCACGGCGAAGGCGGCCTTCGAGCCGTCCAGCTCCTCCAGGACGGGGAGCGGGTCGCCCACGAGGAGGACGGCGAGGTCGACGCGTTCGGGCAGGTCGCGGACGGACGGATGGCAGGGGAGGCCGAAGACGGACGTACGGGTGGGGTGTACGGGGTGCAGGCGCGCGCCGACCCGCTCGGACCAGGCGATGAGCTGCCGGGTGATGCCGGTGTTGGGGCGGCCCTCGGCGTCCGAGGCGCCGACGACGGCGACGGTCTCGGGGCGGAAGAGCCGGTCCAGGCCGGGTATGTCCGAGCGCAGAGGCCTGCCGCTGACGTCGGTGTCCTCGGTGCCGTCGGCCGTGCCGTGGACGGCGGGGCCCGGACGCTCGCCGCAGGCCACCACGCGGGCCGGACGGGAGGTGGTGGTGAGGGTGCCGTGAGTCGATCCAAGCATCGTGTCTCGTCCACTCCTGCTCAATGGCCGACAAGCTGACGTATAGTCAGGCTACCTAGCTGACGTTCTGTCAGGAATGGCGCTGCGGGCAAACAAACGGAGGGCGGGGACGGGAATACGCCCGGGGAAACGGGCGCGGAATGCAAGGGGGTTGGTGAATTGCACGCGAATCGTCCGCCGGCGTCCCCGGCGTCACCGGCGCAGCGTTTCGCCGGGCCGCCGGCACCGCGTTTCGACATCCCGGAAGCGGATGCCTTCACCCGCCCCTACTGGGAAGCGGCGGGCCGGGGCCGGCTGCTGATACGCCGCTGCCGCGCAGCCGGCTGCGGGCTGGCCCACCACTACCCCAGGGAGTTCTGCCCGCGCTGCTGGAGCGAGGACGTGGCCTGGGAGGAAGCGAGCGGCCGGGCCACGCTCTACACCTGGTCGGTCGTCCACGTGAACGACCTCCCGCCCTTCGGCGGGCGGGTGCCCTACACGGCGGCCGTGGTGGACCTTGCCGAAGGGCCGCGGATGATGACGGAAGTCGTCGGGTGGGAGGAGAGCGGGCTGCGGATCGGCATGGCACTGGCGGTCCGGTTCCGGGAACTGGAAGGGGCGCGGCCCGCAGGCGAGCCTCCCCTGTGCATACCGGTGTTCGGCGCTCTCCTCGACGCCGGTGCGGAAGGGGTCAGGGCCAGAGGAGCTCGGTCCTCCAGCCGTCTTCCGCAGGGGGACGGCGGCGGTAGTTGAGGCGCACGTGCCGGCGCCGGGCGTCCCCCTGGAAGAACTCGACTTCCTGCGCCTCCAGGACGTACAGGGTCCAGCTGCCGACGGGGGCGTCGGGCTCGCGCCGGGCCCGCTCCCAGGCGGCGTCCGAGGCGCGCTCCAGCTCCTCGTACGACGTCAGCACCTCGCTCTGCCTGCCCACCAGTGCCGCCGCCAGTGCACCCGTGGAGCGCCGGGCCAGGTCCGCCCGGCTCTCCGCGGCGCCCGCGGCCGTCACCGTCCCCTGGATGCGGATCTGGCGGCCGACCGCCGGCCAGTAGAAGCCCAGGGCCGCCTCCGGGCGGACGGCCAGCTCCCGGCCCTTGCGGCTCGTGCGGTGCGTGGCGAAGTGCCAGCCGTGCTCGTCGGCGTCGTGGAGCATCAGCGTCCGTACGGAGGGCCGGCCGGTCGCGTCGGCGGTGGCGAGCGTCATCGTGTGCGGTTCCGGCGTTCCGGCTCCGGCGGCGTCGATGAGCCACTGCTGGAAGAGGGGCAGGGGGTCGGCGGGGGCGGAGGCCGGGTCGAAGTGCGGCAGTTCGGTGTCCCACACGGGCAGGGAACGGAGGAGATCGTGGAACTTCTGCCGGCGGGTGGCGTCCTGTTCGTCTTCGTCGCTCATGGGCCCATCCAACACCGGCGCGTCCCGCGTGACGCTGTTGCCCGCGGCCCCGTCTCGCATGGCCCGGCCTCGTACGGCCCCGTCCCGTCCGGCCCTGTCCCGTCCGGCCCTGTCTCGTACGGCCTGGTCTCGTACGGCCTGGTCCCGTACGGCCCGGTCAGTCGCGGGCCAGGACCACGGTCCCCGCCGAGCAGAACCAGCCGCCCGTGCCCGAGGCGACGGCGATCCGCGGGAGCTCCCCGTCCGGCCTGCGCACCTGACGGCCCTCCTCGGCCTCGCCGCGCAGCTGCCGCACGGCCTCGACCAGGAGGAACAGTCCCCGCATCCCGGGGTGGCAGGCGGAGAGGCCGCCACCGTCCGTATTGACCGGCAGTCCGCCGCTCACTGTCAGCCTGCCCTGCTCCGTGAAGGCGCCGCCCTCGCCCTTGGCGCAGAAGCCGAGGTCCTCCAGCGTCACGAGCGTCATATAGGTGAAGGCGTCGTACAGCTCGGCCACGTCCACCTCCGCGGGGGTGATGCCCGCGCGCTCGAAGGCCAGCCGCCCGGAGCGGGCGGCGGGGGAGACGGTGAAGTCCTCCCACTCCGACATCGTCGTGTGGGACACCGCCGTGCCGGCTCCCAGCACCCACACGGGCGGCCGGGCGGCGCCCGCGGCGTACTCCTCGGCCGCCAGCAGCACGGCGCAGCCGCCGTCCGAACGGATGCAGCAGTGGAGCTTGGTGAACGGGTCGGCGATCACGGGGCCGCCGAGGACGTCGTCCACGGTGATCGGGTCGCGGTACATGGCGTGGGGGTTGTGGCGGGCGTTGGCGCGCGCCTGGACGGCGATGCCGGCGAGCTGTTCCGGCGTGGTGCCGTACTCGTGCATGTGGCGGCGTGCGGCCATGGCGTACTTGGCGATGAGCGTGTGCCCGTAGGGGGCTTCGAACTGCAGTGGGCCCCGGGTGCCGTAGGAGAGGCCGGCGGTCCGGCGTCCCGCCTTGAGGTCGGCGCGGGCGGTCGAGCCGTAGACGAGGAGGACGGCGTTCGCGTGTCCCGCGGCGATGGCGTCGGCCGCGTGGGCCGCCATGACCTCCCAGGTGGCTCCGCCGACCGAGGTCGAGTCCACCCAGGTGGGGCGCAGGCCCAGGTGGTCGGCGATCTCCATGGGGGCCAGGGTGCCCAGGCCGGCGGAGGCGAGCCCGTCGACGGCGGACCGGCCGAGCCCGGAGTCGGCCAGGGCGCGCCGGGCCGCCTGTGCGTGGAGGTCGTAGGGGGTGGCGGAGTCGACCCGCCCGCAGTCCGAGAGGGCGATGCCGACGACGGCGACCTTGCGTGCGCGGCGGACGGAAGCCATGAACTGACGCTACATCAGATAAGGGGTGGGAAAGTCGGGTTGCCGGATTTAAAATGACGGCCCGTCAGATCCGGGAGGGCGTGTCCCATGGATGCCGCATTCACCGAGGAGCAGGGCGAGATCCGGCGCACCCTGCGCGAACTGCTGCTCAAGCGCTGCGGGCCGGAGGGGATCCGGGCGGCGGTCCGCACCCGGGCCGGTTACGACGAGCCGCTGTGGCGGCAGCTGGCCGAGCAGCTCGGGCTGCCCGGGCTCGCCGTGGAGCGACGCTACGGAGGCGTGGGATGCGGCCCCACGGAGCTCGCCCTGGCCTGTGAGGAGACGGGCCGCATGCTGCTGCCGTCCCCGCTGCTTGCCACGGCGGGCCTCGTGGCCCCCTTGGTCGCCGCCCTGGGCACGCGCACGCAGCGCACGGAGCTGCTGCCGCGCATCGCCTCCGGCGAGCTGACGGG
>NZ_JBAMDC010000689.1:0-1808 GCF_036961605.1 Streptomyces sp. KLMMK | reverse complement strand
CAGGAGGCGGCCTGCGGAAGATGGGCCCGCGCGAACTCCAGCTGCCGCCGGAACATCGCCACGCGTTCGTCCACGTCCGTCACGCTGTGGCCCCCGTCGTGGACGTGCAGGCCGTGGGCGACGCCGCGGCCCGCGAGCCGCTCGGCGTAGTCGCGGACCTGCGCCACGGGGCAGCGGGCGTCGTTGGCACCGGCCATGATGAGCACCGGCGCGCGGACGGCGTCGACGTACGTCAGCGGCGAGGACTCCCGGTAGCGCTCGGGCACCTCGTCGGGCGAGCCGCCGAAGAGGCTGCGGTCGAGCGCCTTGATCTCCTCCATCGCGCCGTGGTGGGCCGCGGCGCAGTCGGCGACCGGCGCGCCGGCGAGACCCAGCGCCCACTCCCCCGGCTGCGTGCCGAGCGCGAGCAGCGTGAGGTAGCCGCCCCACGACCAGCCCGCCACGACGAGCCGGGCCGGGTCGGCGACGCCGTGGTCGACCGTCCACCGCCGGACCGCGGCCACGTCCTCCAGCTCGGTGAGGCCCACGCGGCGCCGCAGCGCCTCGGTCCACTCGCGCCCGTAGCCGGTCGAGCCGCGGTAGTTGACGCGCACGACGGCGAACCCGTGGTCGGTCCAGGCCGCGACGGCGGGGTCGAAGGCGTCCTCGTCCTGCTCGTCGGGGCCGCCGTGCAGCAGGAAGACCGCGGGGTGCGGACCGGGCCCCGCGGGCGTGTTCAGCAGGGCGTGGACCCGGCCGCCGGGGCCGTCCACCCACAGGTCCCGGGCCTCGGCCGCCGGGGGCGGCGGGGCGTCCGGGAGGGGCAGCCGCGGGTCCTCCCGCAGGCCGCGGAACTCGGGGGGCCGCGCGGAGCTCGACCACAGCAGCCAGGCGTCGCCGCCGGGCCGGGTCCGGGCGTGGGCGATGACCCCGGGCGGGGTGCCGATGCGCTCCAGGCGCCCGCTGTCCAGGTCGTAGCGGTGGAGCGTGGAGCGGGCCTCGTGGTCGTGGACGACCAGCAGCGAGCGGGCGTCCTGGAACCACTGCACCGACACGTCGCCGGGCAGGCCGAGGCGCAGCTCGGTGCGCTCGCCGGTGCGCGGGTCGAAGAGGACCGGTTCCCAGCGGTCGTCGCGCTGGTGCTGCAGCAGCAGGCGCGCGTCGCCCCGTACGGGCGAGAAGCCCACGGCCTCCAGGCCGCCGCCCTCCTCGTCGGCGAGGTCCGCGACGGTCGCACCGTCCTCCGTGGTGAGGACGCGCACGCCCAGGTCCCACAGGTCCCCGCGCTCGCTGTGCGCGATCACGGCCAGGTCCAGCGAGCGGGAGAGGTCGACGGCGTAGGCCGGCTCGTCGTGCCGGTAGAGCCGCCGCGCGGTGCCGTCCGGCAGGACGAGGTGGACCTCCGCGCCGTCCTCGGTGGAGCAGCCGAGCAGGGAGTGCCCGTCGAGGCCCACGGCCAGGCCCGAGGGCCAGTACAGCCCGGCGGACGGGACGGCCGGGGTGTCGGGGCCGCCGGTGAAGGGCTGGCGCATCCACCGGCCGTATTCGTCGCCCGCGCCGTCGTCGAACCACCACACGGCCTCCCCGGACGCCTCGACGGCGCACTGCTGGGTGCCGGACGGGCGGTCGGTGACGCGGCGGAGGGTGCCGGCCGCGCGGTCATAGGCATAGACCTGGGCGATGCCCGAGAGGTCGCTGACGAACACGCAGCGGTCGGGCGCGCTCTTGGCCCAGGCCGGCAGGGTGTGGCGGGGGGCGCGGAAGCGCCGTTCCCACACGGGCCCGTCGGCGAGGTGCCGGCGGGGGGCGGTCGTGGTCATCGAGGGGGT
>NZ_JBAMDC010000688.1:0-1812 GCF_036961605.1 Streptomyces sp. KLMMK | reverse complement strand
AGACGGCCCCGAGCCGGGCGAGGGCGACGGCCGTGGCGACCAGGGCGGCGGAGCGGTCGAGGCAGACGCCCACGAGGTCGCCGGGGCGCACGCGGTCGCGCAGCGCGCCGGCCGTCAGCTCGGCGAGCGCGTCGAGTTCGGCGTAGGTCCAGGTCAGTTCGCCGTCCTCGACGGCAGGGGCGTCCGGGTCCCGGGAGACCTGCAGGGCGTACCGGGCCAGGACGTCGTCCCAGCCGTGCGCGGTGGCGGTGCCTCCGTGGGCGACGGACAGGGCGGTGGACAGGCCGGCGGAAAGGCCGGCGGCCGGGGTGGTGACAGGTGAAGAAGTCATGATTCCTCCGTGGATGACGTCGGAAGGGAGATCAGAAGGGAGACCGGAAAGGGAGAAGGGGTACGGGGGCGGTCAGCCCAGCCCCATGGCCCGGGCGACGATCACCTTCTGGATCTCGGACGTCCCCTCGATGATCGTCATCATCCGGACGTACCGGTACAGGAACTCCAGCGGGTGGCCCCGCACCCAGCCTGTCGCCCCGTGCACCTGCAGGGACCGGTCCACGACCCGGACCGCGGTCTCGGAGGACGTCAGCTTGGCGAGCGCCGCGTTCTCCGGGGCCTCCACGCCCTCGTCCACCAGCCGCGCGCACGCCAGCGTCAGCAGCTTGGCCGCCTCCACCTCCGCCCGGCTGCTCACGAGGTGCTCCTGGACGTGCTGGTAGGCGCCGATGCGCTCCCCGAAGGCCCGCCGCTCCCGGGCGTACTCGATCCCCAGCTCCAGGGCGTGCTCGGCGATGCCGTTGCACATCGCCGCCACCACGAGCCGGCCGCGGGAGAGGCTGTCGATGCCGTTGCCGAGGGCCGCGCCGACGCCCGCCTCGCCGCCGATGACGGCCTCGGCGGGCAGCCGCACCTCGTCCAGCACCAGTTCGTACAGCTCCTCGCCGGACATGCCCTGGTAGCGCTGGCCGATGCGCAGGCGCGGCTGGTCCATGCCCATGACGAACGCCGTGGCACCGCCCTCGCCTCCGCCGGCGTCGACGGCCCGGGCCACGACGATGACGAAGTCCGCGTGACCGGCGTTGCTGACGAACGTCTTGCGGCCCGACAGCACCCAGCCGCCGTCCGCGTCCCGCGTGGCGGTGGTGGTCAGGTGGAAGGCGTCGGACCCGGCGTTCGGCTCGGTCAGCGCGAGGCAGCGCGTGGCCTCGCCGCGCACCAGCGGCTTCAGGTACTGCTCGATCTGCTTCTCGGTGCCCTGGCGCAGCAGCGGGCTCGGCCCGTCCGAGCCGGCGAGCGCGTACGGGGCCAGCGGGCAGCCGCTGCGGCCGGCCGCGTGGTGCAGCAGCACCACGGCGCTGAACGGCATGCCGGAGCCGCCCAGTTCCTCGGGGTGGTCGCCGGCGTAGAAGCCCAGCTTCGCCGAGCGGCGGCGGACGTAGGTGCGCAGGTCGGCCGGCGGCATGTCCCCGTTCTCCGGCAGCTCGGCCGCCAGGGGGACCAGCTCGCGGCGGACGAACGCGGTGAAGGCGTCGGCGATCTCGCGGTGCTCCGTCTCCAGGACGGAGGAGGGGGTGGTGGCGCTCATCGGGCGGTCTCCGTCAGGGCTCGGGCCTGGTCGGCGAGGACGGGGTGCTGGAAGAGGACGCGCAGCGGCGGGCGCGTGCCGAGCCGGGTCTCCAGCCAGGCAGCGAGGTGGGCGGCAAGGAGGGAGTGCCCGCCGACCTGGAAGAAGTGGGACGACGGCGAGAACCGGTCGTGCCCCAGCACCTCGCGCCAGCCCTCGGCCAGCAGGGCGACGGCCGGGTCGCCGGCGTC
>NZ_JBAMDC010000687.1:0-1862 GCF_036961605.1 Streptomyces sp. KLMMK | reverse complement strand
CAGCGGGGCGGCAGGAGAGGCTCCCGAGGATCGCAAGCCCCAGTCCGACGAGGCGCGCAGCGCCTTCACCCCGCCGCTCGGCGTCCCGCTGCCGACGCCGCCCGAGGAAGAGCACCCGACCTCGGAATTCGCCATTCCGGAGGGCGTCGCCCCCGAGCCGCCCAGCGAACGCGAAGGCTCGGCCTTCGCCCTCCCCGCGGGCACCGTCGCCCCCGACTCCAGCACCACCCAGAGCACGCTCCTGCCCGGCTACACGCCGCCCTACGGCTCGCCCAAGGTCAGCCTGACCAAGGACACGCCCTGGCAGGACCGCATGCGCACCATGCTGCGCATGCCCGTCGGCGAGCGGCCCGCCCCCGAGCGGGCCGCCAAGCAGGACGAGCCCGGCCCGCCCGTCCCACGTGTCCTCGACCTCACCCTCCGCATCGGCGAGCTGCTGCTCGCGGGCGGCGAGGGCGCGGAGGACGTGGAAGCGGCGATGTTCGGCGTCGCGCACGCCTACGGGCTCCACCGCTGCGAGCCGACAGTCACCTTCACGCTGCTGACCGTCAGCTACCAGCCGTCCCTCGTCGACGACCCCGTCACCGCCAACCGCACGGTGCGGCGGCGCGGCACCGACTACACCCGCCTCGACGCCGTCTTCCGGCTCGTCCACGACATCACGTCGCAGGGGCTGACGCTGGAGGAGGCCTACGGCCGCCTCGCCGAGATCCGCCGCAACCGCCACCCGTACCCCGGCTGGGGCCTGACCGCCGCCTCCGGGCTGCTCGCCGGCGCGGCGAGCATGCTCGTGGGCGGCGGGCTCGTCGTCTTCCTCGCCGCCGCGGTCGGCGCGATGCTGGGCGACCGGCTGGCGTGGCTCGCCTCCGGGCGCGGGCTGCCGGAGTTCTACCAGTTCGTGGCGGCCGGGCTGCCGCCCGCGGCGATGGGCGTCACGTTGAGCGCCCTCCACGCCTACGTGGATGTCCAGGCGTCCGCGGTGATCACCGGTGGGCTGTTCGCCCTGATCCCCGGGCGGGCGCTCGTGGCGGGCGTCCAGGACGGCCTGACCGGCTACTACATCACCGCCGCGGCCCGGCTCCTCGAAGTCGGCTACCTGATCGCCGGCATCGTCTGCGGCGTGCTGATGGTCCTCTACGGGGGCGTGCACATCGGCGGGGCCACGCTCAACCCCGAGGCGGCGCTGGAGCGCGTGGAGCGGCCGGTGATCCAGATCATCGCCGCGATGCTGCTGTCCTTCGCCTTCGCAGTGCTGCTCCAGCAGGAACGTCACTCTGTGTGGGTCGCCACGCTCAACGGCGGGGTCGCCTGGGTGGTCTACGGTGCGCTCGCCGACACCGCCGGGCTGGACCCCGTGCCCGCCACGGCCATCGCCGCCGGGCTCGTCGGCCTCTTCGGACAGCTGCTCTCGCGCTACCGGTACGCGTCCGCGCTGCCGTACGTGACGGCGGCGATCGGGCCGCTGCTGCCCGGTAGCGCCGTCTACTTCGCGCTGCTGAACTTCGCCAAGAACGAGCTGAACACCGGCATCGCCAGCCTCACCAAGGCGGCCGCCCTGGCCCTGGCGATCGCCATCGGCGTGAACCTGGGCTCGGAGATGGCCCGGATGTTCCTCAAGGTCCCGGGCGAAGCGGCGGGGCGCCGCGCGGCAAAGCGCACGCGGGGCTTCTAGCAGGCCTACGCGGGGGGCCACCCGCACGCTTCCGGGCGGCCCGGAAGCCTCCGCTTTGCGGTGCCCGCACGCCGGGCGACTTCCCCCCGCCGCGACGGCGATCCGCCACAACGCGCGTGTCCGGCGGTGCCGAGCCCGGCCGAGCTCCTACGGCACCGCCGGGCTTCGCCGTCGTGGCGTATCGCCGTCG
>NZ_JBAMDC010000686.1:0-1867 GCF_036961605.1 Streptomyces sp. KLMMK | reverse complement strand
GGCGAGCTCAAGGAGCGCCTCGACGAGCCGCGCGACAAGACCCGTGCCGAACTGGGCGCGGTGGCCCGCCCGTTGCTGGTCGCCGTCGGCCGTCTGGAGGCGGGCCGGGGCCACTCCGTCCTGCTGGACGCGGCCCGCGTCTGGCGCGAGCTGGACCCCGAGCCGCTGCTGATCGTGGCGGGCGAGGGCCCCGAGCGGCCGCTGCTGCAGCGCCGCATCGAGGAGGAGAACCTCCCGGTCCGCCTGGTGGGCCGCCGCGACGACGTCCCCGAGCTGCTCGCCACGGCCGACATCGCGATCCTGCCCAGCCGCTGGGAGGCCCGCTCCCTGCTCGCCCAGGAGGCGCTGCACGCGGGCGTCCCCCTGGTGGCCACGGCCGTCGGCGGCGTCCCCGACCTGGTGGGCGACGCGGCCGAGCTCGTCCCCTACGGCGACTCCGCCGCCCTCGCCGGGGCGGTGGCCCGCCTGCTGGCCGATCCGGCCCGCCGTGCCGAGCTGACCGCGGCGGGCCGCGCCCAGGCGGCCACCTGGCCCACGGAGGACGACACGGTCGCGCACGTCCTCAGCGTCTACGACGAGCTGGCCGCGGGCGGATAGCCCGCCCCCGGCCCCTCGCAGGCGGAACGTTTCGGGCGCGGCGGCTCAGGCGGCCGGGCCCCAGTGCGCCGGCCGGCTCAGCGCCGCCGGCAGCTTCGTGCTCGCGTCGCCCCGCGCCGCGTTGAGCTGGGCCTGGGTGAGGAAGACGCTCCCGGTCAGGTCGGCGCCTGCGAGGTTCGCGTCGCGCAGGTCGGCCCCGAGGAGGTCGGCGGTCCGCAGGTCCGCGCCGCCGAGGTCCGCGGCGATCAGGTACGCGCCCCGCAGGTTGGCGCCCCGCAGGTCGGCGCCGCGCAGCCGGGCCCCCATCAGGTCGGCCCCGCGCCGGTTCTTCTTCTTGCCGGGCACCTGCGCCCGTACGAGCTCGCTGGTGCGCTGCAGCAGTTCGCCGACCTCCATCCGGCGCGCCGCCACGTCCACCTCGAGGATCGCCTCGGGGCTCTCGTGGGTCAGGCGCTCGACGGCGTCGTGCACACGCCGGACCTCGGCGTGCAGCCGCCGGGCCGCGGGCAGGGTCAGAGCCTCTGCCAGGTACCAGAGCAGCTCGTGCAGCTGCCGCATGACCGGGTAGACGGCGAACATCTGCCGGGCGGTCCCGGGGTCCTGCCGCCAGTCCCGGCCGCCGAAGGTGACCTGGGAGACCTTCTGCCCCGCACCCTGGCAGTCGTAGACGGTGCAGCCGGAGAAGCCCTTCTGCCGCAGCTTGGTGTGGATGCCGCAGCGGAAGTCCTGCTGGATGTTGCCGCACGGCTTGCCCGCGTCCTTGGTCACGGCGAAGTCCGCCGAGGCGACGAACGGCAGCGCGACGCAGCACAGCGCGAAGCAGCTGCCGCAGTCCGCCCGCAGGTCCTCGCGGTCCGCCGCGGCGACGCCGACTGCCGCATTCTTCTTCATTCCGGTCACCGTTCGAGTAGAGCCCGGTCCATCTGCGCAGGTCAAATCCATTCCGTATGACGCCGCGCACGCAGCGCGAGGCTCAGGGACAGCACCGTCTCCGGGTCCTCCAGGTCCGCCCCCAGGAGCCGGCCGATGCGCGCCAGCCGGTCGTAGAGCGTCTGGCGGTTCAGGTGCAGCTCGCGCGCGGTCTCCGCCTTGCGGCCCGCGTGGGCGAGGTACGCGGTCAGGGTGGGCAGCAGCGCCGGCCGGGAGGCGGCGTCGTGCGCGATCAGCGGGCCGAGCACCCGGTCGACGAACGCCGCCAGATCGCCCTGGGAGCGCAGCCGCCACAGCAGGACGTCGACGTCGAGCCGGCGCACGTCGTGCCAGGGCCGGT
>NZ_JBAMDC010000685.1:0-1878 GCF_036961605.1 Streptomyces sp. KLMMK | reverse complement strand
TGCCCGACCCCGCCGAGGACTGGCCCCGCGCCCGCGCGTCCATGGTCCGCGCCCTCCTCGCCTCCGCCACGCCGGAGCGCGACGACCGCCTCTTCCCCGGGGACATCGCCCAGTTCGCCGAGGGCGGCGGCCTCGGCCTCGCCCACGGCGCCGCAGGCGTCCTGCACGCCCTCGCCGAAGCCGGCGCCGAGCGCTACGAAGAGGGCGAGCAGTGGCTGCTGCGGCAGACGGCCCCCGTGCCGTCCGGCACCCCGCTCGGCCTCTACGACGGCCTCGCCGGCGTCGCCTGCACCCTCGACCGGCTCGGCCACACCCGGCGCGCCCTGGACCTGTCCGGGCTCATGCTCGGCGAGCAGTGGCAGCGCCTCACCTCCGACCTGCGCAGCGGCCTGGCAGGCGTCGGCCTCGCCCTCGACCACCTCGCCCGCACCACCGGCGAACGCCAGCTCCACGACCAGGCCGTCGAAGCCGCCCAGCTCCTCGCCGACCGGCTCGCCGCCGAACCCCCCGGCCGGGAGGACGACACCGGCGCACCCCGCCGGCGCGTCGGCCTCCTGCGCGGCGCGAGCGGGCCCGCCCTGCTCTTCCTGCGGCTGTACGAGCGCACCGGCGCCCCCGCCCTCCTCGACCTCGCCGAGCAGGCCCTGCGCACCGACCTCGCCCGCTGCACCCGCACGGACAACGGCACCCTCGAAGTCGACGAGGGCTGGCGCACCATGCCCTACCTCGGTGACGGCAGCGCCGGCATCGGCATGGTCCTGGACGACTTCCTCGCCCACGCCACGGACCCCGACCCGTACTTGACCGAAGCCCGCGACGGCATCCTCACCGCCGCCCGCTCACGCTTCTACGCCCAGCCCGGGCTGTTCCAGGGCCGGGCCGGGATGATCCTGCACCTCGCCCGCACCACCGCGCCCGGCGCGACCGCGGAGCACCTCGCCGCGCAGGTCCGCGGACTGTCCTGGTACGCCATGTCCTACCAGGGCGAACTCGCCTACCCCGGCAGCCAGATGATGCGGCTGTCCATGGACCTCGCCACCGGAACGGCCGGCTGCCTGCTCGCCCTCGCCGCCGCCCTCGGCGACGACGGCGCCCGGCCCGCGCAGCTGCCGTTCCTCACGCCCCCACGGGGGCCCCGAAGCCGGCTCCATGCCGTTGTGGAGCCGTAGCAAGAAACGCAAGTAGCAAGTAGCAAGTAGCAAGTAGCAAGTAGCAAGAGGCACGTAGCACGTAGCAACAGAACAAGAGAAACCGAACCCCGTCCCCACGGGAACCCCACGAAAGGAACACGACCATGGCGCTCCTCGACCTGCAGAACATGGAGTCCGACGAGAACACCGGCGGTCACGGCGGCGGCGGCCAGAGCACGGTCAGCCTGCTCTCCTGCGTCAGCACCGCCAGCGTGCTGATCTGTCTGTGATCCGGCACCGGATCCGACGCTGATCCGGCACCGGGCGGGCCCCTCCTGCGACGAGGGGCCCGCCCGGGTCCGCTTTTCCCCTACGGATGGTACGGACGCGAGGGCCACCGATCCATGGCACACACCCGCACCGCCCCGGCCTCCGCCGGAGACCGGCTGCTGCTCGGCACCGCCCGGCACAGCGCCGGCCGCGCCGCCGCGCTCGCCCTCCTCGCGGTCGCCTCCACCGGAGCCGCGCTGCTGCTGCCCGTCACCCTCGGCCACACCCTCGACCTGCTCCTCGCCCGCCGCGGCGCCGACGCCGGCCGCTGGGTCGCCCTGTGCGCGCTCCTCGTCGCCGGCCCCGCCGCCCTCGACGCCCTCACCGAACTCCTCACCGGCACCACCGCCGCCCGCGCCACCGCCCGGCTGCGCCACCGGCTCCTCGGCCACGTCCTCGCCGCGGGCCCACGGGTCAC
>NZ_JBAMDC010000684.1:0-1881 GCF_036961605.1 Streptomyces sp. KLMMK | reverse complement strand
TCCCCATGGCAACGCTTGAGATCAACGACCTGCACGTCTCCGTCGAGGCCGAGAACGGCCCGCGCGAGATCCTCAAGGGCGTCGACCTGACCGTGAAGCAGGGCGAGACCCACGCCATCATGGGCCCCAACGGCTCCGGCAAGTCGACCCTGGCGTACTCCCTCGCGGGTCACCCCAAGTACACGATCACCGGCGGCACCGTCACCCTCGACGGCGAGGACGTCCTGGAGATGTCCGTCGACGAGCGCGCCCGCGCCGGCGTCTTCCTCGCCATGCAGTACCCCGTCGAGGTGCCCGGCGTCTCGGTCTCCAACTTCCTGCGCACCTCCGCCACCGCCATCCGCGGCGAGGCCCCCAAGCTGCGCACCTGGGTGAAGGAGGTCAAGGAGGCCATGGAGCGCCTCAACATGGACCCCGCCTTCGCCGAGCGCAACGTCAACGAGGGCTTCTCCGGCGGTGAGAAGAAGCGCCACGAGATCCTCCAGCTCGAGCTCCTCAAGCCGAAGATCGCGATCCTCGACGAGACCGACTCCGGCCTGGACGTCGACGCCCTGCGCCAGGTCTCCGAGGGCGTCAACCGCGTCCGCGAGACCGGTGAGGTCGGCACCCTGCTGATCACGCACTACACGCGCATCCTGCGCTACATCAAGCCGGACTTCGTCCACGTCTTCTCGGGCGGCCGCATCGTCGAGTCCGGCGGCGCCGAGCTCGCCGACAAGCTCGAGGCCGAGGGCTACGAGGCCTACCAGACGAAGGGTGGCGTAACCGCGTGACCATACTGCCGGGCCTCCTCGACACCGAGGCGATTCGCAAGGACTTCCCCATCCTGGACCGCACGGTCCACGACGGTAAGAAGATCGTCTACCTGGACTCCGCGGCCACCTCCCAGAAGCCGCGCCAGGTGCTCGACGCGCTCAACGCGTACTACGAGCGGCACAACGCCAACGTCCACCGCGGCGTCTACACCATCGCCGAGGAGGCCACGGCGCTGTACGAGGGCGCGCGCGACAAGGTCGCCGCCTTCATCAACGCCCCCAGCCGCGACGAGGTGATCTTCACCAAGAACGCCTCCGAGTCGCTCAACCTCGTGGCCAACATGCTCGGCTGGGCCGACGAGCCCTACCGGGTCGACCACGACACCGAGATCGTCATCACCGAGATGGAGCACCACTCCAACATCGTTCCGTGGCAGCTGCTCTCGCAGCGCACCGGCGCGAAGCTGAAGTGGTTCGGCCTCACCGACGACGGCCGGCTCGACCTGTCCAACATCGACGAGATCATCACCGAGAAGACCAAGGTCGTCTCGTTCGTGCTGGTCTCCAACATCATGGGCACCGTCAACCCCGTCGAGACCATCGTCCGGCGCGCCCAGGAAGTCGGTGCGCTCGTCGTCATCGACGCCTCCCAGGCCGCCCCGCACATGGTGCTGGACGTCCAGGCCCTCCAGGCCGACTTCGTGGCCTTCACCGGCCACAAGATGTGCGGCCCGACGGGCATCGGTGTCCTGTGGGGCCGCCAGGAGCTGCTGGAGGACCTCCCGCCGTTCCTCGGCGGCGGCGAGATGATCGAGACCGTCTCGATGCACTCCTCCACCTACGCCCCCGCGCCGCACAAGTTCGAGGCCGGTACGCCCCCCATCGCCCAGGCCGTCGGCCTCGGCGCCGCGGTGGACTACCTGTCGGCGATCGGCATGGAGAACATCGCCCGGCACGAGCACGCCCTCACGCAGTACGCCGTGCGCCGCCTCCAGGAGGTGCCGGACCTGCGCATCATCGGCCCCACCACGGCCGAGGACCGCGGCGCCACGATCTCCTTCACACTCGGTGACATCCACCCCCACGACGTGGGCCAGGTCCTCGACGAGCAGGGCATCGCGGTGCG
>NZ_JBAMDC010000683.1:0-1887 GCF_036961605.1 Streptomyces sp. KLMMK | reverse complement strand
CCCGCACCCCGCGCACTCGCCCGGCAGCACCAGGCCCGCGATCTCCTGCCACCACCCGCGCACAGATCCACTGTCCCGCCGGCCGCGGCGCCCCGCCACCCCTGTGGAAAACCCTGCGCCGCGCCACCGGCACGCGGCGGCTATCCCGGGTAGACCGGCGCGGAGCCCTCCTTGGTCACCAGCTTCCAGTTGCTGTCCGGCAGCAGGCGTACGATCCCGCCGTCCCGCTCGGCCACCAGCGCCGGCGCCTTCGCCGTGCTCTCCGAGGCCGCTACGCCCCGCACTCCCGTGATACCGGGCAGCGCGGAGGTGTTCGACAGCGAGCCGTCCGTGTCGATGTACTGCAGCTGCTGCAGCCCGCCCTGCTCGTTCCCCGCGACCAGCAGCCGGCTGCCGCCGGCCCACGACACCGCGTCGACCTGCTCCAACCGCGGCGCCACCGAGCGCAGTTCCTGCACGGACAAGGTCAGCCGGCCCGCGCCCGCGTGCCGTTCGACCCGCCCCAGCTTCAGGCTCGTACGGTCGTCCTTGGTCACCAGCAGCGCGATCCGCACGCCATCGGCCGCCACCCGCAGCCCGGTGATGCGCCCGTCGAGCCGGGGCACCTGGACCTCCTCCGGGCTGCCCGTGCCGCCCGGCAGCCGCAGCAGCCGCGGCCGCTCCGGGTCCTGGTCGGCCACCCACAGGTCGCCGAGCCCGTCCCAGCTCGGGGCGGTCAGCCCGGCCTTCGCCCCGCCGCGCGCGGTCACCCGGGGCTCACCCAGCGCCGATCCGGTCTCCAGGCGGGTGACGTACAGCGCCTGGCCGTTGGCGGCCACGCCCGCGGCGTGGTGCTCGCTGCGGTCCACGCCCACCGACCGCAGCTGCACGGCCCCGTCGGCCCCGAAGGGCCCCGGCACCCGCCGCGCCTCCTCGTCGCCGTCGGCCAGGCTCACCATCCGGTGCTGCGCGTCCACGAAGTACTGCTGGTCGGCGCCGCGGCCGGCGGCCTGGTCGGGCGCGTACTTGCGCGCTTCCTCCCGTCCCAGCGAGCACAGCTGCGAGCCGTTGTCCCGCTGCAGCACCACCTGGCCGACCTTCGCCGACTGGTCCTGGACGGTGTACAGGAGCTGTGCGGCCATGCGCAGGCACTGTGCCTGGTTGGTGCCCGCGGCCTTCCCGTTGAGCCGGATCCTGAGGGCGTTGGAGTCGTCCACGGAGAGCCGCCGGTCCACGACCTTGGTGCCCGTCGGGAACGCCGTCGCGGCCACCGGGTCCAGCCAGTTGGTCGGCCCGTCCAGCAGGGCGTTGACCGTGGACGTCACGGGGTCTATGCGCTTGCGCAGATAGACGGGGTCGGCGACGAGCACGTCCCGGCCCTTGCCGGAGCCGGACGTGCCCAGCTCCGCGAAGTAGTACTTGTTGACGGACCGGTAGATCCGCTGGAAGTCGGCGAGGCCGAGCACCAGCCCGGGCGGCAGCCTGTCGATGCGCCACTCGCCGCCCTCGCGCGCGACGTGGATCCGCTCCTTGTACGCGCCCTCTTCCGGCTTGTAAGCGTGCTTGGCGTCGATCCTGGCGACCTGCTTGCCGATCAAAGTGATCGTGTAGTCGCGGTCCCGGTCGCCGGAGTGCTCCACCTGCACCTGCGGCGGCTCCGCCAGCACGATCGTGCCCCACGACGGGTCCCACCGCCGCTGCTCGCCCTTGGCCAGGTACATGCGGGCCGTGCCGTAGTCCGGATCGTCGCTGGTGGTGGCCTCCAGGAAGCCCGTCACCAGCTCCTGAGGCCGCTCGCCCTTGTGCGGCGGCACGCCGTAGACACGCACCTGCGAGTCCGCGTCGGCGCGCTGCGACGAGTCGACCGCCGTCACCTCGCCGCTGTCGGGCATCGAGGCGCACCCTGCC
>NZ_JBAMDC010000682.1:0-1896 GCF_036961605.1 Streptomyces sp. KLMMK | reverse complement strand
TCCCCCCCCCCCCCCCCCCCCCCCCCCCCCCGCCGGCCGGTCTCAGACCGGGGACACCAGGTCCAGGTAGCCGTCGTCCCACAGGTCCTCCGTGCCGTCCGGCAGCAGGAGGACCCGGTCCGGGCGCAGCGCCTCCACGGCGCCCTCGTCGTGCGTCACCATCACGAGGGCGCCGGGGTAGGCGCCGACCGCACCGAGGACCTCGTCGCGCGAGGCGGGGTCGAGGTTGTTGGTCGGTTCGTCCAGCAGCAGCACATTGGCGCCGGAGTGCACCAGGCCGGCCAGGGCCAGCCTGGTCCTCTCGCCTCCGGAGAGCACCCCGGCCGGCTTGTCTGCATCGTCGCCGCCGAAGAGGAACGCTCCGAGTACGTGCCGTGCCTCCCCGTCGCTCAGGTGGGGAGCGGCCGCGGCCAGGTTCTGCCGCACCGTCAGCGCGGGGTCGAGCGTCTCGTGCTCCTGGGCGAAGTAGCCGAGGCGCAGGCCGTGGCCGTGCACGACGCGGCCGCCGTCGGGGGTCTCGCGCCCGGCGAGGATCTTCAGCAGCGTGGTCTTGCCGGCCCCGTTGAGGCCGAGGACGGCGAGCCGGCTGCCCCGGTCGACGGCGAGGTCGACGCCGCCGAGGACGCTGCGGCCGCCGTAGGACTTGACGAGGCTGACGGCACCGAGGGGGGTGCGCCCGCAAGGGGCGGGCTCGGGCAGCCGGATCCGTGCGGTCCGCTCCGTGCGGCGGGCCGGTTCGAGGGCGGCGAGCATCCGGTCGGCGCGGCGGACCATGTTCTTCGCCGCGACGGCGGTCGCGACGTTCGCGCGCATCCGGTCCGCCTGGGTGCGCAGCGCGGCCGCCTTGCGTTCGGCGTTCGCCCGTTCCCGGGTGCGGCGCCGCTCGTCGGCCGCGCGCCGGGCCAGGTACGCGCTCCAGCCGGTGTTGTGGACGTCGACGGCGGCGCGGTGCGCGTCGAGGTGGAAGACGCGGTTGACGGTGTCGGCCAGCAGGCCGGTGTCGTGGCTGATCAGCACCAGCCCGCCTTGGTGGGCCGCCAGGAAGGTGCGCAGCCAGGCGGTCGCGTCGGCGTCCAGGTGGTTGGTCGGCTCGTCGAGGAGCAGGGTGCCGTGCCCGGCGAAGAGGATGCGGGCCAGCTCGGCCCGGCGCCGCTGTCCGCCGGAGAGGGCGCCCAGCGGTTCGCCCATGGTGCGGGCGGGCAGCCCCACGCCGGCGGCGACACGGGCGGCCTCGGCCTCGGCGGCGTATCCGCCGCGGGCCTGGAATGCGGCCTCCGCCCGGGCGTACGCGTTCATGGCACGCTCCTGGGCGGCTGCGCCGCCGGCTTTCGCCATGGCGTCTTCGGCGGCCCGCAGCGCGCGGACGGCCCGGTCCAGGCCGCGGGCGGAGAGGATCCGGTCGGTGAGGAGGGTGGCGGGGTCGGCGGCTTGCGCGTCCTGCGGGAGGTAGCCGAGGGAGCCGGTGACGGTGATGTCTCCGGCGGCGGGCCGGAGCTCGCCGGCCAGGGTCCTCATCAGGGTCGTCTTGCCGGCGCCGTTGCGGCCGACCAGGCCGATGCGGTCGCCGGGGGCCACGTGGAAGGAGACGTCGGACAGCAGGAGGCGGGCGCCGGCACGGATGCCGGCACCGCGAACGGTGATCATGGGATTACGCTCCGGAACAACTCAAGGACACACGGGTGGCGTGGGATCGGGTCCTTGAGCTAAGAAATGCGGGGCGTAGACATGGGGCCGAGGGTAGCCGCGCGAGCGCGGCGGGCGCATCCGTATTTCGTGCGCACCCGGACCGGCGAACGCCCCGTGAAGCGAGCCCGGATCGCGAAAGCGAAGGAGAGAGGCCCATGCGCATGCGTTCGAGACTCTGGATCCTTCCCGTCCTCACCGCCCCGGTGGCGG
>NZ_JBAMDC010000681.1:0-1900 GCF_036961605.1 Streptomyces sp. KLMMK | reverse complement strand
CGCACCCAGCACCGCGCCCGCCGCGATGGCAGCTGCACCGCGCAACCGCCGCCGCAGCACGGGCCCGGCCCTCACCGGGGCTCCCCGGTGAACGCGGGCTCGCTCCCGGTGCCGGTGCCGGTGTCAGTGCCGCCGTCGGTTTCGGCCCGGTAGCCGGCGGCCTGGAGGGCGAACAGGCGCGCGTAGCGGCCGCCGGAGCCGATCAGCTCGGCGTGCGGGCCCTGTTCCACGACGCGGCCGTCCTCCAGGACGGCGATGACGTCGGCGTCGCGCACCGCGCCCAGGCGGTGGGAGATGAGGAGGCTGGTCCGCTCGCCGCGGTGCCGCCGCAACGCGGTGTGGATCTCGTGCTCCGCCTCGGCGTCGAGTCCCGCCGACGGCTCGTCGAGGATCATCAGGTCGCGCTGGTCCCGCAGGAACGCGCGGGCGAGCGCGAGCCGCTGCCGCTGGCCGCCGGAGAGGACCACACCCGTCTCCGGGTTGTCCTTGTCGGACTCCATGAAGAACCTCCGCGACAGCAGCGTGTCGTACCCGTACGGCAGGCCGGCGAGCTTGGCGTGGATTCCGGCGCGCCCCGCGGCCGCCTCGATCCGCGGGCGGTCGCCGAGCGCCGCGAGGTCGCCGAGGGCGATGTTCTCCGCCGCCGTCATGTCGTAGTGCATGTAGTCCTGGAACACCGCGCCGATACGCCGCCGCAGCTCCGCCACGTCGACCGTACGGATGTCCACGCCGTCCCACAGGATCGCGCCGCGCTCGGGGTCGTAGAACCGGCACAGCAGCTTCACCAGCGTGGACTTGCCGGCGCCGTTGAGCCCGACGAGGGCCAGCACCTCGCCCCGGCGCAGCCGCAGGCTGGCGCCCCGCAGCACCCATGGGTGTTCACCGGAGTACCGGAACCACACGTCGCGCAGCTCGATGCCGTGGGTCAGCGGCGGCAGTGCGACCGGCTGCCGGGGCTCGGGCAGGTCCGGGCCGGCCCCCGCGACCACGAGGTAGTGGTCGAACATCAGCAAGGCCTGGTGCGAGCGGGCCACTTCGCTCGCCAGGGTGGCCAGCGCGCCCTGGATGCCCGCCACCGCGGCCACGAACATGACGACGTCGCCCGCCGACAGGGTGCCGGCGTGCGCGGCGGCCACCGCCCACAGCAGTCCGCCGCCGGAGACGAGGGCGGCCAGCAGCCCCAGCCCGGACTGGACGACGGCCTCCCGCCGGTCCACCGCGCGCTTGGCGGCGTCGGCCGTACGCCGGTCGGCCAGCATCCGCCCCCGCAGGAACGCGCCGATGCCGAAGAGCCGTATCTCCTTGGCCGCTTCGACGCTCGACAGCAGCTCGCTGTAGAACATCTGCCGGCGCTCGACCGGGCCGACGTCCCACAGTGTGCGCGCCTTGCGCCGCGCCATGGCGACCTCGGACACCAGCGTGGGCACCGCGGCGCCCAGCACCAGGGCGGTCATCCACGGGCTCAGCAGGGAGAGGGAGCCGAGGAAGCCGCCGATGGTGAGGGCGCTGCGGGCGATGCCGACGGCCCCGTCGACGGCCTGGTTGGGCGTGCCGCCGCCGGAGCTCTGCGCGAGCCGCAGCCGGTCCAGGAAGCGCGGGTCCTCGAAGCGCCCCAGGCCGGCGAAGCCCTCCACGGCCGTGAACAGCCGGTCGTCGGCGAGCAGTCCGACCCTGCGGTCGAGTTCGCGCCGCAAGTACTGGCTGATCTGCGGCACGACCGCGATGACGGTCCCGGCCGCCGCGAGTCCTGCGCCCAGGCCCACCAGCGTGCCGAGGGAGGCGCCCGACCCCAGCCCGTCGAGCATCAGCTTGGTCAGCCAGGCGGTGACCACGGGGAGGGCGCCGGCCATCAGCGTCAGCACCAGGTAGCAGCCGAGGGCCGCGGGAGCCGCGCTCGCCA
>NZ_JBAMDC010000680.1:0-1937 GCF_036961605.1 Streptomyces sp. KLMMK | reverse complement strand
ACCTTAGGAGGAGCCGAGCACCTTGTCGCGGCTGCCCTTGGCCGGCGGCTGGCCGCCGTCGAAGCCGGCGGCGATGACGGTGACCCGGACCTCGTCACCCAGGGCGTCGTCGATGACGGCGCCGAAGATGATGTTGGCCTCGGGGTGGGCGGCCTCGCTGACCAGCTGGGCGGCCTCGTTGATCTCGAAGAGACCGAGGTCGGAGCCGCCGGAGATGGAGAGCAGGACGCCGCGGGCGCCGTCGATGGACGCCTCCAGCAGCGGCGAGGAGATCGCCATCTCGGCGGCGGCCACCGCGCGGTCGTCGCCGCGGGCCGAGCCGATGCCCATGAGCGCCGAGCCCGCCTCGGACATCACGGACTTGACGTCGGCGAAGTCGAGGTTGATCAGACCCGGGGTGGTGATCAGGTCGGTGATGCCCTGGACGCCCGACAGCAGCACCTGGTCCGCAGACTTGAACGCGTCGAGCACGCTCACCTGACGGTCCGAGATGGACAGCAGCCGGTCGTTCGGGATCACGATGAGGGTGTCGACCTCGTCGCGCAGACCCGCGATGCCGTCCTCCGCCTGGTTCGCCCGGCGGCGGCCCTCGAAGGTGAACGGCCGGGTGACCACACCGATCGTCAGGGCGCCCAGCGAACGGGCGATGTTGGCGACCACGGGGGCGCCGCCGGTGCCGGTGCCGCCGCCCTCGCCCGCGGTCACGAAGACCATGTCGGCCCCCTTGAGGACCTCCTCGATCTCCTCGCGGTGGTCCTCGGCGGCCTTGCGGCCGACGTCGGGGTTGGCGCCGGCGCCGAGGCCGCGGGTGAGCTCGCGGCCGACGTCGAGCTTGACGTCGGCGTCGCTCATCAGCAGGGCCTGCGCATCGGTGTTGATCGCGATGAACTCGACGCCCTTGAGACCGACCTCGATCATCCGGTTGATGGCGTTCACGCCACCGCCGCCGATGCCGACGACCTTGATGACTGCGAGGTAGTTCTGCGGTGCTGCCACGTCGAAGGCCTCTCGCCTCGAGTTACGTATGCCTGGGGGACGGTTCAGTGCCGACCCGAACCCTCAACGTGAAGTTTAGGGTTACCGGTGCCGCTGTTCGCTGGGGTTCTCCGAACAGGACACTAAGTCGACAAGCCGCGCGCGTTCAACGAACACGCCGAACCTCCCGTTTTTCTTTTCACCCTATGTGATCACCCATAGCCGTAGCCAGCCAGGGTGCTGCCCGGCCACCCCGGCCGTCAACTCCCCGACGCCGCGGGAGCGCTGGGAGCGCTCACGTCGAAGCGGTCGGCACCCCGCGCGGCCTTCAGCAGAGCCGTCAGCGCACGGGCCTTCGCCTCGCCCCGCTCCCCGCTGCCCCAGACGACCGTCCGATCGCCCGTCAGCTCCAGGGTGATGGAGTCGTACGAGCGTACGCGGATGGTGCGGGTGTCCGCGCGCACGGCTTCGGGCAGCGCCTCGGCGACCCGGACGCCTTCGCGCTCCAGCCGCTCGGGGCCGAACCGGCGCAGACTGGCCGCCGCGGCGCCCGAGGGTTCCACGGACAGCCGGGGCACCCCGCCCGGAGCATGATCGACTGTGGCGAACCGTACGCCCTCGCCGTCGATTTCGATAAATCTTCCACCCTTTGCGGCGTCCTGGACGATCGCCTTGGGCTGCCGCTCGACCACTTTCAGGCCGACCGTGTGCGGCCAGGACCGCTCGACCCTGACCGAGGCGATCCGCGGCAGGGCGTCCCGCAGCCGTTCCTCGATGGCGTCGGTGTCCACGGAGACCAGGGGGCCGCCGAGCCGGACGTCGGCGGCGGCACGGACCTCATCGGGCGTCAGCACGCGGGCGCCGGAAACCTCCACCCGGGTGGCGCGCAGCCAGGTGGAGCCGTAGAGGGCCCATCCGGCGGCACCGCCGGCGAGTACGGCGGCCACCGCCCACAGCACCAG
>NZ_JBAMDC010000068.1:0-24592 GCF_036961605.1 Streptomyces sp. KLMMK | reverse complement strand
GGCCCGAGCCCGCGGTGAGCAGGGTCCCGGCCCCGGGGGACCCGGCCCCTGCCGCTCCGGTCACGGAGAAGCCGAAGCGGCGGGTCAGCTCCGCGACCGATCCGGCCGTGTCGTCCGAGCTGAAGGTCATGCGGGACGCTCCGACGGCGAGCCGGTCACCCGTCCGCCGGCCCTCGTCCACCACGTGCTCGAACAGCTCGATGTTGGTGTGCTCCCCGATGCGCACCATGGCCATCTTCGACAGCGCCGGGACGGGGGTCTCGAACTGGCGGCTCATCAGGTCCCGGTCGGAGGAGATGACGGACCCCAGGACGCGGCGGCCGTCGAAGCAGCTCGTCAGCAGGCCGACCGCGGCCTCCAGGTCCCGGACGCTGTAGCCCACGTGGTCGATCCCCATCAGGGTGGGGACCGGGGAAGCCTCCTGCGGCACCTGGCCGTGGAACAGCTCCGAGGCCTCCGCCGAGGGGGACCCGGGCCACTCCTGGAGCTCGCCGTACGCACCCCAGGGGAAGCGGAAGTACACCCACTTGTGATGGCGCAGCGGCCCCTCGGGGATCTCCATGACGTCGCCGAGGATCCTGATCCCCGGGCACTGCGCGAGGAACTGCGCGGCCTGCGCGATGTTCCCGGTGCGGAAGCAGAAGTGTGCGGTGCCGATGTCCACGACCGAGGCGTCGAACGCCGCCCCGGCGGTCGCCTCGTACGAGAAGAGGCGGAGCCGGGTCTGCGGGTCGAGCTGCAGCAGGGCGCTGCGGGCGGGCACACCGTGGTCGTCCACGACGACCGCTGCCGGGCCGTCCGCCATCTGCTGTCCGGGCGCGGCCGGCAGCACCTCGGCGCCGAAGACGGTCCGGAACAGGTGCGCCGCGGCGTCCACGTCCGGAACCGCCATGGAGAAACCGTCCAGGCTGTTCTTCACCGAATGCTCCGATCCATGTGGCGTGAGGAGAAGGGGGTACGGGCGGTCACGCGAGCACCGCGGACCGGACCGCGGAGTTGAACGCCTCGGCGGCCCGGGCGACGTCCTCGTCGGTGCTGCGCACGCCGACGCCGAACCCGGAACCGAGGTGCGCGTCCGAGACGCCGACGGAGATCGCGACCGAACGGGACAGCAGGTCGTCGGTGCGAGGCAGGTCGCCCTGCGCATAGCGGATCGAGGTGTTCCCGCTCAGCTGGGGCATGTTGCCGTAGTAGTGGCGGCCGGAGTCGACGAGGGGCTTGGTGGAGAGCTTCGCGGCCACCTCGCGGGCGCGGTCCGCGCTGTCGAAGGTGTGGACGACGACGTTGGCGCAGTCGCCCTCGGCGTCGTTGAGGTCGCGCTGCCGCATGCCCTCGTGCGGCTCGATGAGCTCGACCAGCCGGTCCCTGATGCCGCGGGTCCCGGCGAGCACGGTGTCGACCCGCTGCAGCTGGGCGCAGGCCACGGCCGCGCTCAGTTCGGGCATGCGCAGGTTCAGGCCGAACGTGGCCTCGCCCGTGCCGGCCCCGTTGTTGTCGCGCAGGGGCGGCCAGCCCTGGTCCTGGTAGGCGAATCCGCGGGCGTAGGCCGTGCGGTCGCGGAAGACGGCCATGCCGCCCTCGCCACAGGTGATCACCTTGAAGGGGTTGAACGAATAGGCCCCCGCGTCGCCGATCGTCCCCAGCCGGGAGCCCCGGTAGCTTCCGCCGCAGGCCTGTGCGGCGTCCTCGATGAGCAGGATGCCATGACGGTCGGCGATCTCCCGCAGCCGTCCCATGTCGCACGGCGCGCCCAGCATGTGCACGGCCATGACGGCACGCGTCCTGGGCGTGATCCTGCGTTCGACGTCCTCGGGGTCGAGGGTCAGGGACCGGTCGACCTCCGCGAGGACCGGCGTCGCGCCGAAGTGGCCGATCGATCCGATGGAGGCGACGTAGGTGTAGCCGGGGACGATGACCTCGTCACCGGGACCGATCCCCAGCCCCGCGAGGACCGTGGCGAGGGCCGAGGTGCCGCTGTTGACCGCGATCGAGGGGCCGCTGCGGAAGAGGTCCTCCACGTCGCGCTCCAGCCGGCGGACGAAGGAGTGCTCCTCCGGATCGTCGAACAGGTACCGGGTGAGGCTCCAGTTCTCGAGTACCTGGTCGATGTTGCGTCGCTCCTCGTCGCCGAGGAATTCAAATCCTGGACCCGGCACGGGTCTCCTCCTGGTGTGGTGGTGCGTAGGGGGTGCGGGTGCTCAGCGCTGCAGGGCGAGGGCGGGCAGGTCCTCGCCGGCGGACTGCGCCACGGCCTTGAGCAGGGCGGTGACCTGGTGCAGCTCGTCCCGGGTCACTTCCTGGGTGAAGGTGCAGGAGCCGATCTCCTGGACGATCGGCAGGTTGAGGCTGCCGTCGCGGTGCAGCCGCGCCTCGTCCATGGCGCGCTCGAGCATGTCGATGTCGTAGAACAGCGGGTGGTCGAGGGGGAGTCCGACGCGGTGCATGGTGCGGGCGACCCGCTGGACGTCGGCGCCGCCGAGCCCGCCCCGGACGTAGGAGAGCAGCGCGGTGAACAGGCAGTCGATCGCCACCGCCTCGCCGTGCAGCAGCTCGGGGACGACGGCCATCTCGATCGGGGGGCTGAAGGTGTGGCCGTAGTCGACGATGCGGCGCAGGTCCTTCTCCCAGAGGTTCTGGCGGAGCTCGGACTGCATGCCGTCGATGGCCCGCGTGATGACCTCCTCCGCGGGCTCCGTGCGGAAGTGCGAGGCGACCAGGCCGGGACCATGCTCCTCCAGCAGGGAGAACAGGCGGCTGTCCTTGATCATGGCCATCTTGAGGATCTCGCCGCACCCGTTGACCAGGTGCCGCCGGGGCAGCGAGGCGAGAAGGCCGGTGTCGACGACGGTCCGCATCGCGGGGTGGAAGGTGCCCAGGCGGTTGCGGTTGCCCTGGTGGTTCACGGCCGTCTTGGCGGAGACGCTGCCGTCGATCATCCCCAGGAGGGTGGTGGGCACGCGTACCCAGGGAATGCCCCGGCGGTAGATGCTGGCGGAGAAGCCCGCGACGTCGATCAGGACGTTCCCGCCGATCGCGATCGGCGGGTTGCTCTGCCGGCGCGCGCCCGACCGCTCGAGCGCATCGACGATGGCGAGGCACGTGTCGAGGTTCTTGTTGACCTCTCCGGAGTCGACCTCGATCACCTCGACGGCCACGTCGTGGGCGGCGAAGTACGCCTTGACACGGTCCAGGAGAAACGCGGACAGCGCCGCGTCGAGTATCACGAGCTGCTTTCCGGACGAGGCGCTGCGGTCAACGGTTTCAAGGAGCAGCGGGTTGTCCGGGGAGAGCACGTCCCTGGTGATGGAGACGTGATATTTCACCTGCAGTTCGGCTTCGATGTCCAGCGTGTTGTGGATGGCGGGAGACATGGGTTTTCCCTCCTGGGTGAATACATGAGGGGAGCAGGGGAATCAGCGCATGCGGGAACCGCTGGAAAGGGATTCCATCCGGCCGGGAAAGCCCTTGCGCTGAGCATGTATCGAACCCTAGGCGGGCTTGATCGCCAAGGGAAATTACTACCGCGCATCATTTATTCGGCATGCGTATGAATGCATGCGCCGCACGTCTGCTCCGTGCCGCGCCCCCGCTCCGCCCGGACCTCTCCCGAGGACGGATTCCCTGTACAGGAGGGGTGGGATCAAGCCTTCCGGCTCAAAGCCTTCGCCTGTGATGAGCGTCATAAATGCCCCGCCCTTTGTGAAAACTTGACGGAGTGCGGAGTTTATGGCGCCGATGCGGCCCGTACGGGCGTAAGAGGGACGTTAAAGGTACAGGATTGGCAAAGGGGAGCCCAAGTGGCCGGGGTGGCCGGGGCCGACGCGGTCCGGTGCGGCGCTGGTTGCGCGATCGGCCGGGCCTCGTCGGCATAGCCCGGATGCTAGATTTTCGGTGCGTACTGACCGTAAGAACGGGGGAGCGGCGGGCGTGCAATGGTGCACGCGGGTGCCGCACGGTTATTGAGCGAGAGAACCGGATGAGCGACCGGTTTTCCCGGCGCCGTCACGCAGGCTCCCCTTTTGTGTTGCGTCCTGGTCGATCCGGTATCCCAGGAGCGTATGAGGGGGACTTTGACGATGCGTGAACAGGTGCGTCCGGCTGTCGGGAACACAGACGTCGACCTGTCCCAGTTCCGGTGCTTCATAGCGGTCGTCGAGGCGGGCAGCTTCACCGGCGCCGCCCAGCGTCTCCACGTGACCCAGCCCACCGTCTCCCGCGCCGTCCAGCGCCTGGAGACCGCACTCAACGCCCGCCTCCTGAACCGCTCCACGCGCCACCTCAGCCTTACTCCGGAGGGCAGGACGTTCCATGCCGACCTCCGGGAGGCGTACGTCCAGCTGGACCGGGCGATCAGCCGGCTGCACTCGTCCTCGGTCCTGCGGATCGGCTTCTGCTGGCTGCTGCCCGAGCAGTTCTCCCGGTTCGTCACGCGGTTCGCGAAGGAGGCCGGAGTCGATTTCGAATTCGTGCGCGACGACACGGCCACGGCCGGCCTGCACAGCGGGCACACCAACGTCGCCCTGCTGCGCCGCATCCCCCGCGACCTGCCCGTCGCCGCGCTCCCGCTGTGGGAGGAGACCCGGGTGGCGGCCGTCGCGCGCAACTCACCGCTGGCCCGCCGCGACCACGTGGACTGGGCGGAACTCGCCGACTGGCCGCTGGTCCGCAACACGGTGAGCGGCACGACGTCCCCGGACCTCTGGCCGCCCCATCACCGCCCCGAGGTCGGCGCCGTGTGCAGCAACCACGACGAGTGGCTCGAGGCCGTCGCCGCCGGCCGGGGCATCGGCACGGTGCCGGAGCTGGCCACCCGGCGCAACAGCCATCCGTCGGTGGTGTACGTGCCGGTGCGGAACGCCCCCGCGGTCCAGGTGTCCCTCGCGCTGCCCGAACGGGGCGCGCACCCCCTGGCCGAGCAACTTGCGGCTGCTGCCGGCAGGGAGTTCTCCTCGGCCCTGGTCCGGTGAGCGTTCCGGCCCCTCGTCCGCCCTCGACGAGCGGCCGCGCAGCGACCCCGCCCCCTGGTCAGCCTGCGGCGGCCAGGCGCTCCCGCCACCACTCCACCGTCGCCTTCACCTGCTCCTCGACGGGCGTGGCCCGTACCGTGAACGCGGCTTCGTAGGCGCTGGAGTCGGTCACGAACGGGCGGTCGAACTGGTAGCGGATCTCTTTCAGTTCGCGGAGGAGCGGGGAGAAGAGGGACGCGACGCCCAGGACCGCCGGTGAGAGCCTGCGGACCGCGGCCGGGCCCGAACCCGCCTCGGCCGCCAGGCGGGTGGTCATCTCGCGGGTGGAGAGCGGGGGTTCCGTCGGGGCGTGCCAGGCCCTTCCCCAGGCCCGTTCCTCGCCCGCGACCTCGGCCAGGGCCCGGGCGACGTCGGGGAGATAGGTCCAGCTGTGCGGGGCGTCCGGGTCGCCGAGGACGGAGACCGGCTTGCCGCGCAGCAGGCCCGGCACGACCCGCGCCGCCAGGTGCCCGCCGTCGGTCACGCCGGGGCCGAAGAAGTCCGAGGCCCGCACCTCGACCGCCTTGATGCGGCCCTGCTCGTGCAGCTTCCGGGCCTGCTCCCAGACGGCGGCGCGCGCCTTCCCCTTGGGGCCGGTCGCGGCGAGCGGCAACTGCTCGGTCAAGGGACCGGCCACCGGGCCGTAGCCGTAGAGGTTGCCCAGCATGACCAGGACGGCCCCGGTGGCCTCGGCCGCCGCGCAGAGCGACGAGGCCAGCGGCGGCCAGTCGCTCGCCCAGCGGTGGTACGGCGGCGCGGCACAGCTGAAGATCGCGCTCGCGCCCCGCGCCGCCTCGGCCAGCCGCCCGCCGTCCGCGGCGTCGAGTGCGACGTGCTCGATGCCGGGCTCCGGGCTCCGCCCCGACTTGGTGACGACCCGCACCGCATGGCCCCGCTCGGCCAGCAGCCGGGCGGTGGCCGCACCGGCGGGCCCGAATCCCACGACTACATAAAGACTCACATGCGCACACTAGCGCGAATGTGTACGCCTACCGGTTGGTGAACTCCGGCGGGCGCTTCCCGACGAAGGCCGCCATGCCCTCCTTCTGGTCCGCCGTCGCGAAGACCGCGTGGAACAGCCGGCGTTCGAAGCGGACGCCCTCGGCGAGCGTGGTCTCGAAGGCGCGGTTGACGGCTTCCTTGGCCATCATGGCGATGGGTGCCGACATGCCCGCCACGGTTTCGGCGACCGCCAGCGCCTCGGAGAGGAGCTCATCGGCGGGCACGATCCTCGACACCAGGCCGGCGCGCTCGGCCTCGGCGGCGTCCATGGTGCGGCCGGTCAGGCACAGTTCCATCGCCTTGGCCTTGCCGACCGCGCGGGTCAGGCGCTGCGAGCCGCCGATGCCCGGGATGACGCCGAGTTTGATCTCCGGCTGGCCGAACACCGCGGTGTCGGCGGCGAGCAGGATGTCGCACAGCATCGCCAGCTCGCAGCCGCCGCCGAGGGCGTAGCCGGAGACGGCCGCGACGGTGGGGGTACGGAGCTGTGCCAGCCGGTCCCAGGCGGTGAACCAGTCGCTGAGGTACATGTCCATGTAGCTCTGCGGGCGCATCTCCTTGATGTCGGCGCCCGCGGCGAAGGCCTTCTCCGAGCCGGTGAGGACGATGCAGCCCACGCCGGGGTCGCGGTCGAGGGCCTCGGTTGCCGCCACGACCTCGTTCATCACCTGCAGATTGAGGGCGTTGAGGGCCTTGGGGCGGTTGAGGGTGAGGAGGGCGGTGCGGCCCTTGCGTTCGACCAGGAGGGTCTCGTAGACGTGGTCGGTGGAGTGCTCGCCGGAGCGGTCGGTGGTGTTGGTCATTCCGGGCTTCCGTTCTGAGTCGTGGACGGTTCTGAGCGTCGGCGTATCGCTCGCACGATTCCGGAGAAGTCCTGGCCCTCCCCCTCGCCCTCCGCGAACTCCGCGTACATCCGCGCCGCCCGCAGGCCCAGCTCCGCGTCGACGCCGCCCGCACGGGCCGCGTTCGCCGCGAGCCCGAGGTCCTTGGCCATCAGCGGCGCGGCGAATCCGGGCGCGTAGTCGCGATCGGCAGGGCTGCCCGGGACCGGCCCGGGCACCGGGCAGTTGACGGTCAGCGCCCAGCACCGGCCCGACGCCGTCGAGGCCACGTCGAACAGGGCCTGTGAGCTCAGGCCCAGGCTCTCGCCCAGGACGAACGCCTCGCTCACCGCGATCATCGAGATGCCCAGGATCATGTTGTTGCAGATCTTGGCGGCCTGCCCCGCGCCCGCGCCTCCGCAGTGCACGGCCTTCTTCCCCATCGCCAGCAACAGCGGCTCCGCGCGGGCGAAGTCCGCCGCCTCCCCGCCGGCCATGAAGGTGAGCGTGCCGGCCTCGGCGCCGACGACGCCCCCGGAGACCGGAGCGTCCAGCGGCCGGTGACCGGCGGCGAGCGCGGCCTCGTGCGCGGCCCGGGCGTCGGCGACGTCGATGGTGGAGCAGTCGACGAACAGCGTGCCGGGCTTCGCCGCGGCGAGGAGCCCCTCACTCTCGTAGAGGGCGAGGACGTGACGACCGGTGGGCAGCATGGTGATCACCACGTCCGCGCCCGCGGCGGCGTCCGCGGCCGACGCGGCGGTTACGACGCCCGCGCCCGCGGCCGCGGCCAGCAATCCGGGCACCAGGTCGTAGCCGATGACGCGGTGTCCGGCCTGGACGAGGTTGGCGGCCATGGGCCCGCCCATGTGACCGAGTCCGATGAAGCCGACGACGGTGCTGCTGCTCACCAGGGCACCTCCTGCGGGGAGTCACCGGCGGCGAGGCGGAGCTCCCGCCCGCCGAGCGGTGCGAAGAACCGGGCCACGTCGGCTTCGCCCACCTCGGCGAGCGTGGCGGGGGACCACCGGGGACTGCGGTCCTTGTCGATCACCTGGGCCCGGATGCCCTCGACGAGGTCCGGCGAGGCCAGCGCGGCGCAGGAGACGCGGTACTCCTGCTCCAGGACCCGCTCCAGGGGGCCGAGCGCCCGGGCGCGGCGCAGGGCGGCCAGCGTGACCTTCAGTGCGGTCGGCGACTTGGTGGCGAGCGTGCCGGCGGCCTCCCGGGCGGCGGGAACGCCGCTGCCCTGCAGCCGGTCCACGATCTCCTCCACGGTGTCGGCCGCGTAGCAGTGGTCGATCCACTCCCTCTGTCCCTCCAGCGCGCCGGGCGGCGCCGGACGGACGTACGCGGCGAGGACGTCGTGCACGGACGCCTGCGCCAGGCCGGCGACCAGCCCGGGCAGCAGCTCCGACGGGACGTAGTGGTCCGCGAGCCCGCACAGCAGGGCGTCGGCCGCGCCCACCACCGCACCGGTCAGGGCCAGATGGGTGCCCAGCTCGCCGGGGGCCAGGCCGAGCAGGTACGTGCCGCCGACGTCGGGGACGAAGCCGATGCCGGTCTCGGGCATGGCCACGCGGGAGCGCTCGGTGACGATCCGCACGCTGCCGTGCGCGGAGACGCCGACGCCGCCGCCCATGACGATGCCGTCCATGACGGCCACGTACGGCTTGGGGTAGCGGGCGATCAGGGCGTTGAGCCGGTACTCGTCCCGCCAGAAGTCCGCCGACGCCGACCCTCCGGTGCGTGCGTCCTCGTGGATGGAGCGGATGTCGCCGCCGGCGCACAGCCCCCGCTCGCCCGCGCCCGTGACGACCACCGTCTCGACGGCGGGGTCCTTCTCCCATTCGGCCAGGGCCCCGTCGATGCGGCGCACCATGGCGTGGGTGAGGGCGTTGAGGGCCTTGGGGCGGTCGAGGGTGAGGTAGCCCGCGCGTCCGGCGGTACGGATCACGACGTGTGCGTCGTCGTCCGTCGTCATCGCAGGGCCTCCTTCAGTCCGCGGGCCACGATCAGGCGCATGATCTCGTTCGTTCCTTCCAGGATCCGGTGCACCCTGAGATCGCGGACGATCTTCTCGATGCCGTAGTCGCTGAGGTAGCCGTAGCCGCCGTGCAGCTGGAGGGCGTTGTCGGCCACCGCGTAGCCGGTGTCGGTGGCGAACCGCTTGGCCATCGCGCACAGCTGTGCGGCCTGCGGGAGCCCCTGGTCCAGGGCGTCCGCCGCCTGGCGGACGAGCGCCCTGGCGGCCGCCAGCTCGGTCGCCATGTCGGCGAGCTTGAACTGCAGGGCCTGCGCGTCGAGCAGCGGGGCCCCGAACGCCTCGCGGTCCGCGAGGTACGCCAGGCTGCGGTGGAGCGCGCTCTGCGCCCCGCCGAGGGAGCAGGCGGCGATGCCGAGGCGGCCGCCGTTGAGCCCGTGCATGGCGATGCGGAAGCCGTCGCCCTCGGCGCCGAGCCGGCGGCCGGCCGGGATGCGCACGCCGTCGAGGACCACCTGGCGGGTGGGCTGGGCGTTCCAGCCCATCTTCTTCTCGTCGGGGCCGAAGGACAGCCCGGGGTCGTCGCGTTCGACGACGAAGGCCGTGACGCCCCGGGGCCCGGGCTCGCCGGTGCGGGCCATGACGATGTAGACCTGCGAGGTGCCGGCGCCGGAGATGAACTGCTTGACGCCCGTGAGGACGTAGTGGTCGCCCTCGCGCACGGCGCGCGTGCGTAGGGCCGCCGCGTCGGAGCCGGCGCCCGGTTCGGTGAGGCAGTAGCTGCCCAGGAAGTCCATGGAGCACAGCGCCGGGAGCAGGCGGGCGCGCTGGGCGTCGTCGCCGTAGCGGTCGATCATCCAGGCGACCATGTTGTGGATGGAGAGGTAGCCGGCGATGGAGGGGCAGCCGGTGGCCAGGGTCTCGAAGACGACGACGCCGTCGGAGCGGGTCAGGCCGGAGCCCCCGGAGGACTCGCGGACGTAGACGCCGCCGAGCCCCAGGTCCGCGCCCTTGCGCAGGACGTCGACGGGGAAGTGCTTGCCCTGGTCCCAGGCGACGGCGTGCGGGGCGAGGTGTTCCTCGGCGAAGTCGAGCGTCGTCTCGGCGATGGCGAGCTGCTCGCCGGAGAGCATGGTGCCGGTCATCGTCGTCATCGCATCGTGGGGATGGTGAAGCTCGCGCCCTCCTTGACCCCGGAGGGCCAGCGCGAGGTAACGGTCTTGGTACGGGTGTAGAAGCGGATCGCATCCGGCCCGTGCTGGTTGAGGTCGCCGAAGCCGGAGCGCTTCCAGCCGCCGAACGTGTGGTACGCCACCGGTACGGGGATGGGCACGTTGACGCCGACCATGCCGGTGTTCACCCGCCGGGTGAAGTCCCGGGCGGTGTCCCCGTCCCGCGTGAAGATCGCCACGCCGTTGCCGTACGGGTGCTCGCTGGGCAGCCGCAGGGCCTCCTCGTAGTCGGCGGCGCGGACGACGCAGAGCACCGGGCCGAAGATCTCCTCCCGGTAGATCCGCATGCCGGTGGAGACGCGGTCGAAGAGCGTGGCCCCGGCGAAGAAGCCGTTCTCGTGGCCGGGGAGGACGAAGCCGCGCCCGTCGACGACCAGTTCGGCGCCCTCGGTGGTGCCGATGTCCACGTAGCGGCGCACGCGGTCCAGGGCGTCGCGGCTCACCAGCGGGCCGAAGTCGGCGTCCGGGTCGTCGGAGCGGCCGATGCGCAGCGCGCCGATGCGCTCCTTGAGCTTGGCGACCAGGGCGTCGGCGGTCTCCTCGCCGACGGGGACGGCGACGGAGATCGCCATGCAGCGCTCGCCCGCCGATCCGTACCCGGCGCCGATCAGGGCGTCCGCGGCCTGGTCGAGGTCGGCGTCCGGCATCACGACCATGTGGTTCTTGGCGCCGCCGAAGCACTGGGCGCGCTTGCCGCGGGCGGCCGCGGTGGCGTAGATGTGCGCCGCGATGGGCGTGGAGCCGACGAAGCCGACGGCCTGGACCCTGGGGTCCTCCAGCAGGGTCTCGACGGCCTCCTTGCCGCCGTTGACCACGTTGAAGACGCCCGGGGGAAGCCCCGCCTCCAGGAAGAGCTCCGCGAGCCGCAGCGGCACGGACGGGTCGCGCTCGGAGGGCTTGAGGACGAACGCGTTCCCGCAGGCGATCGCGGGCGCGGCCTTCCACAGCGGGATCATGGCGGGGAAGTTGAAGGGGGTGATGCCTGCGGTGACGCCGAGGGGGCCGCGCAGCGAGTGGACGTCGATGCCCGTGCCCGCGTTGTCCGTGAACTCGCCCTTGAGCAGGTGCGGGATGCCCGCGGCGAACTCGACGACCTCCAGGCCGCGCTGGATGTCCCCGTGGGCGTCGGCGATCGTCTTGCCGTGCTCGGCGGACAACAGGCGGGCGAGGGCCTCGCGCTCGCCCTCGACCAGCTGCAGGAACCTCAGCAGGACGCGGGCGCGCCGCTGCGGGTTCCACTCGCCCCACTGCGGTTGCGAGGCCGCCGCGTCGGCGATCGCGGCCGCGGTGTCCTCGCGCCCGGCCAGGGGCACCCGGGCCTGTACGGTGCCGGTGTTGGGGTCATGCACGTCGGCGAAGAGTCCCGACGTTCCGGGGGTGTGCTTGCCGCCGATGAAATGTGTCAGTTCACGGACCATGGAAGCCTGCTCTCGTCAGGTCAGGTGAGATCCGGGGATGGGCATGGGGCGCCGTGGCCCTGTGCGGAACCGCGAAGAGCTCCGGAGGGCCGTGAAGAGCTACGAGCGCGCGGACATGTGTGCGCGCTCCGCCGGATCACCAGGGTCGTGAGTACGGACCGGTGCCATGCGTGTCTGCTCCATCCTCGTGGACAACACGGAACACCCCGCGGCCGGTATCCTGACTCCCGGATCACCGCGCGCCGCCAGCCTTCCCGACGAATGACGCATCTCGTCAGTGGCGTGCTGTCGACGGCACACTTCCCGGTCACAGTGGCGGGACCGTGCCGGATTCACACCGGCTTCCCTGCACCGCGGGCCTTGGTCACGAACATATAGTTGGACGTCCTAGTAAGTCCACCCCCGGCGTGATCACTTCCGCGGCGTGATCGCTTCCGCGGCCCGGTCACTTCCGCGGTCCGGTCACTGCGGCCGCTTCCCGGGCCCGGTCACTCGTCCGCCACCGGGTACGGCACGAACGTGCTGCTGTTCTCGTCGATCGCCAGAGGGCGGCCGAGCGGGGGCACGGCCCGCTGCGGGCAGTCGAGGCGTTCGCAGATGCGGCAGCCCATGCCGATGGGCGTGGCGGCGGAGGCGTTGGCCAGGTCGAGGCCGTCGGAGTAGACGAGCCGGGAGGCGTGCCGGATCTCGCAGCCGAGCCCGATGGCGAAGGTCTTGCCGGGCTCGCCCCAGCCGCCGCGCTGGCGGGTGACGGTGCGGGCGGTCCACAGGTAGCGCTGCCCGTCCGGCATGGCGGCGATCTGCACGTGGATGCGGCCGGGCGCGGCGAAGGCCTCGTAGACGTTCCACAGCGGGCAGGTACCGCCCGCGCGGGAGAAGTGGAAGCCGGTCGCGGACTGGCGCTTGGACATGTTCCCGGCGCGGTCGACGCGGACGAACGAGAAGGGCACGCCCCGCAGCCGCGGCCGCTGGAGCGTGCTGAGCCGGTGGCAGACGGTCTCGTAGCCGACGCCGAAATGGTCGGTGAGCCGTTCGACGTCGTAGCGCAGCTCCTCGGCCGTCGCGAGGAAGGCGCCGTACGGCAGGATCAGCGCGGCGGCCACGTAGTTGGCGATGCCGATCCGTGCGAGCGACCACGTGGTGGAGCCCTCGTCGTAGTCCTCCGAGGCGAGCGCGGACAGCTCGTCGGCGAACTCCAGCAGGGCCAGCTGCGTGGCCATCCGGAAGGCCCGCTGGCCGGGGCGGAGACGGCCGGAGAGGTGCAGGGTCCGCAGCGCCGGGTCGTAGTGGTGCAGGCGGTCGGAGTCCGCGACGAGCCGTACGGCGTGCCGCTGCGTGAGGCGGGCGGCCAGGGCCGGGAGCACGCCGCCGGGGCGGATGCCGAGGCCGGCGGCCAGTTCCTCGGCGGCGACGTCCAGGCCGTGGAGGTAGTTCTGGCGGCGGTAGAAGAACTCCCGGATCTCCTCGTGGGGGGAGCGGGGCGCGGCCGGGCCGGTGCCGCCGCTCCCGCCCCGGCCGTCCGCGGCCTCCGCCAGGCGTTCGGTCAGGGCCTGGTTGCGGCGGCCCAGGTCGAGCAGGACGGCGGCGACCGCGGGCAGGCGCGAGGCGAGTTCGGACAGGTCCGACGGGGAGACCCGGGCGCCGGCGATCTCGTCGGCGAGCGCCTCCCGCAGGTCGGCGAGGACGCGGGTGGTGCCGCTCTCGGAGAAGAAGGCGGGGTCGACGCCGAACGCCTCGGTCAGACGCAGCAGGACGGGGACGGTCAGCGGCCGGGAGTCGTGCTCCATCTGGTTCAGGTAGCTGGGGGATATGGCCAGGACGCGGGCGAACTCGGCCTGGCTGAGCCGCCGCTCCTCGCGCAGCCGGCGCAGCCGGGCTCCCGCATACGTCTTGCTCACCGTCTGCTCCTGTCCGCGTTCCACTGGGAATTGAACCTTCGCAGACTTGGCGGAACATGCGGAGAAGATTCGCAACACTTGGCAGAAGGCCACGCTTGATGGCACGCAGTGCCACTGCCAGAGTCGTGGTGCGGCCCGGCGGAACACAGCCGGAATCGGGCCGGGACCACGCAAGAACCCAGGGCGGACAGAGCCTTTGCGTACCCGACTGCGGCACGGTGGGCCATGACATCACAGGGAGAGCGGCTTCCCTTCGCACGATTGACAGAACTTCGACGCGGTCCAGGACGCGGTCCGGAACGCGACACCCGGGAGACGAACATGGCGCAGGCACAGACGGCGGCGGAAGCACTGGCGCGGCGGTGGGCCACGGACCCCCGCTGGAAGGGCATCGAGCGCACCTACGGCGCGGAGGACGTCGTCCAGTTGTCCGGCAGCGTCCGCGAGGAGCACACGCTGGCCCGCCGCGGCGCCGAGCGCCTGTGGCGGCAGCTGCACGAGCGCGACTACATCCACGCGCTCGGCGCCCTCACGGGCGGCCAGGCCGTGCAGATGGTGCGGGCCGGGCTGCAGGCGATCTACCTGTCCGGCTGGCAGGTCGCCGCCGACGCCAACCAGGCCGGGCACACCTACCCCGACCAGAGCCTCTACCCCGCCAACTCGGTGCCGCAGGTGGTGCGGCGCATCAACAACGCCCTGCTGCGCGCCGACCAGATCGCCACCGCCGAGGGCACCGACACGGCCGTCGACTGGCTCGCGCCGGTCGTCGCCGACGCCGAGGCCGGCTTCGGCGGCCCCCTCAACGCCTTCGAGCTCACCAAGGCGATGATCGCGGCCGGTGCGGCCGGCATCCACTACGAGGACCAGCTCGCCTCCGAGAAGAAGTGCGGCCACCTCGGCGGCAAGGTCCTCGTCCCCACCGCCCAGCACATCCGCACCCTCAACGCCGCCCGCCTCGCCGCCGACATCGCCGACGTGCCCACCCTGATCGTGGCCCGCACCGACGCCCTCGCCGCCACCCTCCTCACCAGCGACGTCGATGAGCTCGACGCACGGTTCTGCACCGGCGAACGCACGGCGGAGGGCTTCTACCGGGTCGAGAACGGCATGGCGCCCGTGATCGCCCGCGGCCTGGCCTACGCGCCCTACGCCGACCTCATCTGGGTCGAGACCGGCACCCCGGACCTGGCCCAGGCCCGCGAGTTCGCCGAGGCCCTGCACGCCCGCTTCCCCGGCAAGATGCTGGCATACAACTGCTCGCCCTCGTTCAACTGGAAGGCGGCCCTGGACGACGATCAGATCGCCAAGTTCCAGCGCGAGCTCGGGGCGATGGGCTACCGCTTCCAGTTCATCACCCTCGCCGGCTTCCACTCCCTCAACCACGGCATGTTCGACCTCGCCCGCGGTTACGCGGAGCACGGCATGACCGCCTACGTCGACCTGCAGGAGCGCGAGTTCGCGGCCCAGGCCGACGGCTTCACCGCGGTCAGGCACCAGCGCGAGGTCGGCACCGGCTACTTCGACCTGGTCTCGACCGCCGTCAACCCCGCCTCCTCCACCACCGCGCTGACCGGCTCCACCGAGGAGGAGCAGTTCCACTAGGAACACCCGCCCCAGGCGGGGGCGGGACGACCGTCCTCGTCCCGCCCCCACCGCTCCGCCGATGGAGACCCCGCATGCCCACCACCGAACTGACCGCCCGCGTCGAGGTCCTCGGCCCGCCCGGGCACCGCCACGACGAGATCCTCACGCCCGAGGCGCTGGCCTTCACCGGCCGCCTCGTCACCGCCTTCGCCGACCGGCGCACCGAACTGCTCCGGGAGCGCCGCCGCCGCGCCCTGCTCCTCGCCTCCGGCGCGGCCCTGGACTTCCCCCTCGTCACCTCCGCCGTCCGCACCGACCCCGTCTGGCGCGTCGCACCGCCCGCACCGGGCCTGACCGACCGCCGGGTGGAGATCACCGGGCCACCCGAGCGGCGCATGACCGTCAACGCCCTCAACTCCGGCGCTCAGGTGTGGATGGCCGACTTCGAGGACGCCACCTCGCCCACCTGGGACAACGTCATCACCGGCCAGCTGAACCTGCTCGACGCCGTCGAGCGGCGCATCGACTTCACCACGCCCGGGGGCAAGCGGTACGCGCTCGGCGACCGGCTCGCGACCATCATGGTCCGCCCGCGGGGCTGGCACCTCACCGAGGAGCACCTCACCGTCGGCGGCCGCCCCGCCCCCGCCGCCCTCGTGGACTTCGGCCTGTACTTCTTCCACTGCGCACAGCGGCAGACCGACGCCGGCCACGGGCCCTACTTCTACCTGCCCAAGATCGAGAACCGCTACGAAGCCCGCCTGTGGAACGACGTGTTCGTCCTCGCCCAGGAACTGCTGGGCATCCCGCGCGGCACGGTCCGCGCGACCGTCCTCATCGAGACGATCACCGCGGCCTTCGAGATGGAGGAGATCCTCTACGAGCTGCGCGAGCACGGCGCCGGGCTCAACGCGGGCCGCTGGGACTACCTCTTCAGCGTCATCAAGAACTTCGCGCACCGCCCCGACTTCGTCCTCCCCGACCGGGCCAAGGTCACCATGACGGCCCCCTTCCTGCGCGCCTACACCGAGCTGCTGGTGCGCACCTGCCACCGGCGAGGTGCGCACGCGATCGGCGGGATGGCCGCGCACGTACCGGGCCGGGACGAGGAGGCGAACGCGGCGGCGCTCGCCAAGGTGCGGCTGGACAAGGAGCGCGAGGCCGAGGACGGCTTCGACGGCTCCTGGGTCGCCCACCCCGGCCTCGTCCCCGTCTGCCGCGACGTCTTCGGCGCGGTCCTGGACGGCCGGCCGCACCAGATCGACCGCACCCGCGACGACGTCGACGTCAGCGCCGCCGACCTGCTCGCCGTCCGCCGCATCAGCGGCCCGCCGACGGATGACGGCGTCCGCGCGAACATCGCCGTCGCCCTGCGGTACTTCGACGCCTGGCTGCGCGGCAGCGGAGCCGTCGCGCTCCACGGGCTGATGGAGGACGCCGCCACCGCCGAGACCGCCCGCTGCCAGATCTGGCAGTGGATGCGCCACGGCGCCGTCGACCGCGCCACGGTCCTCGCCCTCCTCGACGCGGAGACCGCGGCACTGGCCGGGGAGCTGCCGCACGCACGCGCCGCGCAGGCCCGCGACATCTTCGAACGCACCGCCCTGGCGAAGGAACTGCCGGCGTTCTTCACCGCCGACGCCTACGCCCGCCACCTCGTCCGGCACCCGGCCCGCCGGCAGGAGGTGCAGCCGTGAACGCATCCCCGCGACGCATCGGCGTGGTCGGCGGCGGCCGGATGGGCGCCGGCATCGCCGAGGTCTGCGCCCGCGCCGGGTTCGCCACCGTGGTCTGCGAGGCGGACGCGACCGCCGCGCACGCCGCACGCGAGCGCGTCACGGCGTCCCTCGCCCGCGCCGTCGAGAAGGGCAAGCTGGACCGGGCCTCCGCCGAGGACGCCCTGGCCCGCCTCGTCTTCACCGGCAGCCTCGACGACCTGGCCGACCGGAACCTCGTCATCGAGGCCGTGGTCGAGAACCCGGACGTGAAGACCGACGTCTTCGCCGCCCTGGACAAGATCGTCGAGGACCCGGAGGCGATCCTCGCCACCAACACCTCCTCCATCCCCGTCATGCGCCTCGGCATGGCCACCCGGCGCGCCGACCACGTCGTGGGCCTGCACTTCTTCAACCCCGTGCCGGTCCTCCCCCTGGTGGAGGTGGTCGCCTCCCTGCACACCGCGCCGGAGACCGTCACCGCCGTCGAGGACTTCGCCGCCGCCCTGGGCAGGACGGTCGTCCGCTCGCAGGACCGCGCCGGCTTCGTCGTCAACGCGCTGCTCGTCCCGTACCTCCTCTCGGCCGTCCGCATGGCCGAATCGGGGTTCGCCACCGCCGCCGACGTGGACGCCGGCATGGAGCTGGGCTGCGCCCACCCGATGGGCCCGCTCAAGCTCGCCGACCTCATCGGCCTGGACACCGTCGCCTCCATCGCGGAATCCCTCTACGAGGAGTTCAAGGAACCCCTGTACGCACCGCCCCCGCTGCTGCAGCGGATGGTCCAGGCGGGCCTCCTCGGCCGCAAGACCGGCAGGGGGTTCCACATGTACGACCGGGGATGAACGCCCCGGGCCGCCGCCGGCGCCGGGCCGGAGGGGCCCGGCGCCGAAGAAGCTGACGGCGGTGCGCAGGACGGCCGCCTGGCCGTCGACCCCGACCGGCGCACGCACGTGCCGTATCCGGTGGTGGGGGCGGACTGAGCGCCGGCAGCGCACCCGCCGTCCCGACGAGCAGCTCCCCAGGGCAGCACAGCGGCCCGATTCCCCACTCCTGGGGGCGGACCACGTTCGTCGTTGACGTCCGGACATAGGGGCCCGCTCGTCACACGGAGCGGTCCCACCACCTTGCGGACGAGCAGTGAACGACGGGAGCAACGGGGCGGTCGGCGCCCAGAGTTCATCAGGAACCGGACGACCTCTCAACCTTGATCGGTGCGGCCGGCCTGGCGGCCTGCTCGATCTTCGCGCAGTAGGCTGCACGGGCTTCCTCGTCGATCGGCTGCTCGTGTTCGGCGCGCAATCCGGTCCGGCCGTCGAGGCCCTCGCGCAGGATGTCGGCGTGCCCGGCATGCCGGATGGACTCGCCGAGGACATGGACCATGACGGCGAACAGGTTGGTGTCGGCATAAGGCTCCGGCCACCACGGCACGTGGCCGGGGGCGTCGAGGGGAAGCTCGTCGATCGTCGCGTCCGAGTGTTCCCACGTGCGCCGGTAGAACCCGATGATCTGATCGCGGGTCTCGTCCTCGCTCGCCCACAGATCGCTGCCGTCGGAGTCCTGCCACCGGGGCAGCGGTTCCGGGGAAGGGCGGTCGAAGACCTCGCCGAAGTACCTGGCCTCGACGGTGGCCACGTGTTTGACCAGGCCGAGGAGGTTGGTCCCGGTCGCTGTCAGAGGCCGGCGGGCGTCGTATTCGGACAGGCCGTCGAGCTTCCAGAGCAGCGCCTTGCGGTCCCGCCGCAGTCTCCCGTGCAGGTTGTCCTTCGCGAATTCATCGATCATGCGGCACGAGCCTGCCATGGGCTGCTCGTGGCCTCAAGATCCCGTACGGGGTCCGCAACGACAGGCAGCGCCGAGGCCGGGCCATGGCCGCCGCCCTGACCTGCTGCGCACCGTCGACGGTGACCGGCATGAGGTGCGGCGTGGCCGCCTTCCGCTGGGCGTGGTGGTGATGTGTGCGACGGGCCCACGCCGAAGGGCCGGCCGGCACCCGCCGACCGGCCCCTGTGTCATCCGGGTGCCTTGGATCCGCATCCGGGGTCCTACCTCATCCGCCGCCGTGGCACGCGCATGAGCATGAGCAGCCCGGTCCGCATGTGCAGTCGGCACTGTTCGCCGGGGCGGGCTCGTGAAGGGTCATGGCCGGCTGTCCTCCTTCGACGCGCGGTTACCTCGTTCCAGCGAACACCCGCCCGGCCTCGGCGACAAGAGGGGTGCACGGTCCGGCGAACCTTGCCGCATTCACATCGCATGCCCCCTGTCCCATACCTGCCATCGCGTCACATGTCACCGCCTCGGCCATTGCGCCGGCCGCTCCCGTGCTGGGAGCCTGAGAGGGCCACATCGGGCCTTTCTGGAAAAGAAGGTGCCAATTATGAGGGTTCTGGAGCAAAACATCTCCCGGTGCGACCCGAAGTTCGATGTGGCAGCGGCACGGCTGGGGCTCGGGCGGGACGGGAACGTCTATCTGGCCTCCCCCGGCAACGGCCGCGTGCTGCGCACCGCCCGGGACGGCTCGGCGCCGCGCGCGGGCCGGGTCGGGTATGCGGTGCTGGCCGCCACGGCCAATGCGGCCGGGGTGATCGCCACCGCGGAGGCGCACTTCCCGCACCGCATCGCCTTCTGGGACGCCGGGTTCGCGCCCCTGGGCCACATCGACGACTTCACCACCAGCGACGCGGACGGCTATGCCGCGCCGTCCGCGGTCGAGGCGGGCGAGTCCGGGGACTTCTACGGCATCGACCAGTACAAGCTGCGGGTGCTCCGGCTGAACCCCCGTGGCGTGGTGGCGGTGCACGGCCTCGGGCGGCTCGGCGCCGCAGCGGACCGCGGCGCGGTGGGCCTGCGGGTGGCGGAGGGGCGGTCCCGGCTCTACACGCTCTGGCCGTCGGGGGTGGTGTGGGCGTCCGCGTTCGACGGCACGCCGCTGTGGAGCGTCCGGGCCGGGCCTGCGGGGCCCGACCGCCGGGGGCTGTTCGACCTGGCCGACGACGGCCGTCTCCACGTGCTGCCCGCCGGGCGCGAGGTCAGGATCTTCGGTCTGGACGGCACCCCCGCCGGATCGCTCACCCTGGCGCTGCCGGACAGCCGGTACGCGGCGACGGAACTGCGCCTGCGGGGCGACGAGATCCTGCTGAGACGGTCCGATCCGGCCACGCTGTTCGAGGTGTACGACCGCCGCACCGGCGCGCTGCTCCGGCGGGTGGCCGCCGATGTCGAGAAGCTCGTGGTCGGCTACCCGGCGGAAGTGTGGACGGCGGGCACGCCGGTGCCGCTGACGATCACCCATGAGCGGGGCCGGTGGGCCGGGGACCCGCGCTTCAGGGTGTGGCTGCGCCCGCTGGGGGTCCCGGAGTTCACCGAGCTGCCGGTCTCCGGCGGCGCGGTCTCTCCGCCGCCCGGGGCCCGTGGCCTCCACCACCTGCGGGTGTCGCCCGACGTCGGCGGCCGGTACAGCGACTACGTCGTGGACGGCGTGGTCGAGATCCGCACGCCGGGGGCGGCGGGCGCGAGCGGGACGCTGTCGGTCCTGACCCCGCTGAACCGCTTCTACTACGGCCGCGGCGAGGCCGTCCCCGTCACCCTTCTCGCTCGGACGGCCGCCGGGGCGCAGCCGCCCGCGACCGTACGGCTGAAGGTCCTGCGCGAGGGCCGCGAGGTCACGGCCCAGGACGTCACGCTGCGCAGCGGCAAGGGGGAGCTGACGTTCGACGCCGCGTCCACCGGGGCGTGGGAGCCCGGCCGGTACGTGCTCGACGCCGCTCTTCCGGGCTTCACCGTCGCGCCGCAGTACCTCGAGATCGGCCCGGGCCTCGCCGAGAAGCCGGCGTTCCACATCGTGCAGCACGGCGACATCTACGCGTTCTCCTTCCCTGCCGACCCGCGCCGGGCGGTCCTGGACCAGTCCCTGTCCGACCTGCCGCGGTTCGCCGACGTGCCGGACACGACCGCAGCGCACCTCGCCCGCGCCCGCGCGCTCGGACTGAACCTCTTCGTCGACCGCCTCGGCATCGACTTCGCCGCCCGCTTCGTACCGCTGCCGGCCGACCCGGAGACCGTCGCGCGGCTGACCGCCGACCCGGTGGCGGTGGCGCCGGAGAAGGCCGTCTTCGAGGACCCGAGCCGCCGGACGATCGCCGGCTACGGCGCGTACGGCATGCAGGAGCAGGCGATCCTGCTCTACAACGACGCCCTGCTGCCGTTCGACACCCCCCGCAACCACGAACCCCGCACCCAGGAGCAGAAGGACGCCGCCCTCAGGGCGACCACTGCCGCGCTGCTGCCCTACGCGGCGTTCCGCGGGTGGAGCTGGGCGGCGAACTGGTGGGTGGTCAAAGTGGGGGCGGACGCCGCGCAGAGCCCCGCGGAGAGGGCCGCGTACCTGGCGGCGCTGCAGACGGCGCGGGCCACGGGAGCGTGGTCCGCCGTGCTCGACACCGTCACCGACCGGAGCTTCGCCCTCAAGGCCGATGCCGCGGCCCACTTCCGCGCCGTGCTGCAGGCGGTGTCCACCGGCAGGATCGGTGCGATGACCGCGCCCTACCGCGCGATCCACAGCCCGCCGCAGATCATCTTCGGCCCGGCCGACGAGGTCGACCTGCACCACCAGGCCGAGCAGATCCAGCCGCCGCAGGTCACCGGGCACGCGGTCGACTTCTACCGCAGGCCGGGCAAGCCCGTGTGGGGGCACCCCGAGCTGTGGAACGACGACGGCACCGGCGGCATGTTCCTGCCGACCCTGCTGCAGCAGGTCATGCGCGGCGCGAACGGCACGGGCATGACCGGGGACGCGGGCGCCCAGCACCTCGGCGGCCGCGCCCTCGCCGACGAGCGCAACGGAGGGCCGGGGCCGCAGCCCGGGGACCCCCGCTCCGGGGGTGCGGGCAGGACGTCGGTCCTGCGGGCCGCGTTCGACATGATCGCCCGGCTCGGGCCGGCGACCGCCGCCGCGGAGAACGCGAACCGCGTCGCGATCGTGGTGTCCACCCGGATGCAGCGCCTGGAGGTGGACGAGGGGAAGGTGTTCACCGGGTACTTCGCCGGGCTCTTCGAGGCCTACAACGCCTGCCTGTACGCGCACCGGCCGGCGTCGTTCGTCTTCGCCGAGGACGGCAGCGCCGACGTCCTGCGCCGGTACGGCGCGGTGCTCGTCGTCGGCCAGCGCGTCGCCCTGGACCCGCCGCTGGAGACGGCGCTGCGCAGCGCCGGGGTGCCGGTCTTCTTCGACGGCACGTCCCGCGCCGAGCTGCTCACCGGCTTCACGCCCCTCGGCGTCTCCTTCGACCGGGTCGGCCACGACGAGGCGCCGCAGAACGACGACGCGGCCTACTACCGCTTCCGCCGGTACTTCCTCGGCCACGCCGACGTGCTGCGCCGGACCCTGGCGGCCGTCCCGCCGGTCGCCGAGTGCGACAACCCTGAGGTCCTGCTGAGCGAGTGGACCGCCGGGGGCGTCCGCTACGTCTGGGCCGTCAACAACACCATGCTCGACTGGGAGCCCGGCCAGGCCTGGCGGGTGGGCCTGCTGTCGTCCCACCGGATCCCGGTGACGGCCAAGCTGAAGCTGAACGTCCCGCTGCTGCACAAGGTCGTCGACCTGCTCACCGGCGGGACCGTCTCCCCGCTCGGCGGCGAGTTCACCGCCGACCTGCGCAGCGTGCCCGCGCGCCTGTACGCCGTCGTGCCGCTGGTGCACGGACCGCTGCCGTCCGCGCCCGAGGAGGCCTTCGGTCCGCACGTGCGCGACGTCGCGGTGTCCTCCGACGGCCGGACCGCCGCGCTCACCGCCTTCAACTGGGACCACAACCTGTACGGCGTCGACCTCGCCACCGGCCGGACGAGCTGGCGGCAGAAGGCCGGGCACTTCTTCGGCTTCGCCCCCACGGCCGTGGCCGGCGGGTTCGCCGTGCAGGGCTTCGACGTGCTCAGCGCCGAGGGCTACCACCTCTACCTCCTGGACGCGGCCGGGGTGCCGCGGCGCCGCTTCGCCCTGTTCGGCCTCCCGAAGCGGGCCACCGACTGGGCGCGGGGCGAGTGGGGCTACGACACGGGGCTCAACAACTTCGCGGTGGCGCCGGACGGGTCGTGGGTCGCCACGTCCGGCGACCTCGGGCTCGCGGTGTGGGACGGCGCGGGGAACCGGAAGTGGGCGCACGAATGGTGGGCGGACCGGCGCACCCCGCTGCGGCTGCTCGCCGTCGACGCCACGACGCTGGTCGCCTTCGGCCGGGGCACGATCACCGGCCTGTCGGCCGCGGACGGCGCCACGCTGTGGTCGATGACGGTCACCGGCGGCTCGGAGACCTTCGGGGGCGGGGTGGTCAGCGGGGACCGGCGCACGGTCGTCATCCGGTCGGACGCCGGGAGCGGCCGCCTGTTCGTGATCCGCGGCGGGGCGCTCGTCCGTACGGTTCCGGTCGCCGCCGAGGAGGTCTCCGTCTCCGCCGACGGGTCGTTCATCGCCGTCACCTCGGGCAGGCAGCTCAAGGCGGTCGACGTCGGCGGGGGCCTGCTGTGGACGTATACCGGCGACGACCTCCTGCGGCGCCCCCGCGTCGCACCGGACGGGGCGCGCATCGCCGTGGGCAGCGAGCTCGGCACCCTGGCCGTGCTGAGCCGCGACGGCACCCTCCTGGCGGCGCCGGACCTCAGGGCGCTGCCCGTGCCGGCCTGGCTGCCCGGCGGCGACCTGCTGGCGGCCACCTGGGCGGGGACCGTGATCCGCTACGGGACCGACCTGCGCCCGCGGTGGCGGAGCAGGCTCGCCCCGGCCGAGACCGACGTCCGCCCGAAGCTGCGCGCGCCGGACCCGGTGCCGGTGGTGCGCAGGACCGGCTGGGGCAACGCGGCGCATCCACCGCTGCCGCTGACGCCCAACCTGCTCGCGGACACGCACGCGCTGATCCGCGCCGAGCTGACCGACCCGGTGCGGGTCGTCGACCTGACGGCGCAGAACCCCACCGGCATCCTCCACGACGGCAGGCCGGACCCGCCCGCCGGGCCGTGGCTGCCCTGGTCGGTGGTCAACCTGGTGGACAGCGGCTGGCACGGCAAGTTCCTGCTGACCGTCGACACCTTCCGCACCCAGGTGGAGCTCACCGGCGTCACCTTCGCCGAGGACCCCGCGCACCCCGAGTCGTGGCTGCGCGACGTCCGCCTCCAGTGGTGGGAGGCCGAGAGCGAGCTGTGGCGCGACGGGCCCATGCTGCTGTCCGACGAAGCGGTGCACAGCCACGTGCTCGGCCGGCCGCTGCAGGCCGCGCGGTTCCGGTTCGTCACCACGGGCGGGGGCGCCTGGCCCGCGGGCAACCTCCGCCTCGGCGAGCTGGTCCTCCACGGCCGGGCGCTGGGCAACTCGCACCGTGACGTGCTGAACCGGCGGCCCCGCGCGGTCCTCTTCGACGAACGGGTGGGCGACCTGCGGGCCGCCCTGCAGCACGGCCACAATCCCGCCTTCGCCTTCCAGCAGGGCGGCGCGTACTCCGGCGCCACGTGCCTGAAGCTGAGCGGGCCGGGCGAGGCGCACCCGCTCTTCATGGGCGCCACGTTCGGCCACGCGGTCCCCGACTGGAACTTCGAGATCGCGGAGAACCCCGGGCCGGGTCAGTACCGCCACCTCCGGTTCGCCTGGAGGACCGCCGGTCCGCAGACCACCGGGATCGGGCTGCGGATCGGGCCGGCCTGGCCGAGCCCCGCGGTCGTGGTGTCCGCCGGGGATTCCGCGTGGCGCCCCGACTCGGTGCTCGTGGAGCACAGGGTGGCGGCGCTGCCGACCGCGTGGACGACCGTGCGCCTCGACCTGTGGGCGCTGACCGGCGGGAGGCTGCCGCGGGTCACCAGCCTCAGCCTGCGCAGCAACGGCGGCGGCGCGCTCTTCGACCAGCTGCTGCTCGGCCGCGCCCCGGCCGACCTCCCGTAGGCGATCTTCCGCAT